>CAYJAM010000241.1:0-4597 GCA_964367725.1 uncultured Sphingobacterium sp.
CGACAACTTCGTTGATGAATACATTGCAGGCAGAACCCCTAACCCTTGTGTTTTATGTAATACCCATATCAAATGGGAAGCCCTCTTAAAACGTGCTGATAAGCTGGATTGCGAGTTTATTGCAACCGGACATTACGCCAATATCCGTTTACAGGATAATGGCAGATATGTGATATCTAAAGGAAAGGATGAGCATAAAGATCAGTCTTATGTGCTTTGGGGTGTTTCCCAGGAAAACTTAGCCCGTACTCAGTTTCCTTTGGGAAGCTTTGCAAAATCAGAGATCAGGCAGATGGCAAAAGATATGGGACAGCTGGAATTAGCAAATAAATCAGAGAGCTATGAGATTTGCTTTGTGCCAGATAATGATTACCGGGCATTTCTGAGAAATAAGGTTCAGGATCTGGATGAACGTATCGGACCTGGCAACTTCATGCTCAGCGATGGCAGCATCGTTGGAAAACACCTGGGTTATCCATATTATACTATCGGACAGCGTAAAGGATTGGGTGTAGCATTTGGCCATCCTATGTTTGTAACACGCATACTTCCCGAAAGCAATACAGTCATGCTGGGTACGATCGATGAACTTGAGAAATCTGAAGCCCTGGTACGGAATATCAATCTGGTAAAATATGATCGCATTCCAGAACCTATGGAAGCCATAAGTAAGATCAGATACAAAGATTCGGGTGCCATGAGCACTCTAACACAAGAAGGCGAAATGATCCGGATTAATTTCCATCATTCGGTTTCCGGAATTGCACCTGGTCAGTCGGCAGTTTTCTATGAAGGAAATGATCTGATTGGTGGTGGATTTCTGGTATGACCTGATACTTAACTGAATCAAATCTTTTTAAAATTTTCGATATTCTTCCTTTTTTTAGTCCGGAAATACAATTCTGCCTGACGCTTATTTGTCTTTCCCTTTTATAATCCCTTTATTTGCAGAATATCAAAGAATTTAATGGCCAAATATTTACTTATTGTTGAGTCACCGGCAAAAGCCAAAACCATCGAAGGATATCTTGGAAAAGATTTTCTTGTCAAATCAAGCTATGGTCATATCCGCGACCTGATCAAGACCGATGATGCAATTAATGTGAACAACAATTTTGAACAGCGCTATGAAGGTCCTTCAGATAAAAAAGCCGTAGTCAATGAGTTAAAGAAATTGGCAAAGGATGCAGAAATGGTATGGCTTGCATCGGATGAGGACCGCGAGGGAGAGGCAATTTCATGGCATCTATTCGAGACTTTAGGTCTGAAAGAAGATAAAACGAAGCGCATTGTCTTCCATGAAATTACCAAAACAGCCATACTCAAAGCGATTGAAACACCCCGAAAGATTGATTATAATTTAGTACACGCCCAACAGGCACGCCGGGTATTAGACCGCCTGGTTGGATTTGAATTATCACCGGTATTGTGGAAAAAGGTAAAACCTTCCCTTTCTGCAGGACGCGTACAATCAGTTGCGGTAAGATTAATCGTGGATCGTGAACGTGAAGTAAACAAATTCACAGCTACTGCTGCGTTCCGGGTTGTAGCCGTATTTTCAACCGATAATCAAAAAGAAATTTTCAGGGCTGAATTGCCCGAACGCTTTGAAAAAGCACCTGAAGCTGAGAATTTTCTGAAAGATTGCATCAATGCGATCTACACGGTTAATAGTCTGGAAACAAGACCAACGAAAAGAAGTCCGGCTCCACCATTTACCACTTCCACCCTGCAACAGGAAGCCAGCAGAAAACTAGGTTTTTCTGTTGCCAGAACCATGTCGGTAGCTCAAAAACTATACGAAAGTGGTAAAATTACTTATATGCGTACCGACTCAGTTAACCTTTCAGATACCGCACTGAATGCTGCCGCAGATGAGATCCGATCAGCTTACGGTGAAAAATATCACCAATTAAGAAAGTTTAAAACCAAGTCTGCAGGAGCACAGGAAGCCCATGAGGCGATTCGCCCTACATACTTCGAGCAACACAGGATCAGTGGTGATAATTCAGAACAACGCCTTTATGAATTGATATGGAAGCGTTCTATTGCTTCCCAGATGTCAGAAGCTAATTTTGAAAAAACTACTGCAAAAATTTCTATTTCAACCCGTCCTGAAGAATTTGTGGCTAATGGTGAGGTAATGAAATTTGATGGGTTCCTTAAGGTTTATTTTGAATCTAAAGATGAGGAAGAAGTTGAAATCAATCTCGACGACGAAAACGAAAACTCAATTTTACCCCCTTTAAGCAAGGGTCAGCGTCTGAATTTGCGCGAAATGAATGCTACTGAGCGCTATTCCCGGCCACCGGCACGCTATACCGAAGCCAGCCTGGTTAAGAAACTCGAAGAACTGGGCATTGGCCGTCCATCTACTTATGCTCCTACCATATCCACAATACAGAATCGTGGTTATGTTGTCAAAGAAGAACGTGAAGGTAAAAAACGTGATTTTCAGGTGATCAGCCTGAAGGATGGAAAGATCAGTTCAGCTACCAAATCAGAAAATACAGGTGCAGAAAAAAATAAACTGTTTCCAACTGATATTGGTGCTGTAGTAAATGATTTTCTGGTAGAACATTTCAAGGGCATTGTTGATTTCAACTTTACAGCCAAAGTTGAAAAAGAGTTTGATGAGATCGCACAGGGTCTAAAAAACTGGACAGAAATGCTCCGTTCGTTTTACAACCCCTTCCATACCGAAGTAGAAAATACCCTTCAAACTGCAAACAGAGCAAGTGGGGAAAGAGAATTGGGCAAAGATCCTGAAAGCGGCAAGAAAATATCTGTACGTATTGGCAGGTATGGTCCTTTTGTTCAAATTGGTGAATCGCAGGAAAATGATGAGGATGAAAAACCACGTTATGCGAGCCTTCGTGCCGGACAAATGATCGAAACCATTTCTCTGGCTGAGGCACTTGATCTATTCAAGCTTCCCTACCATCTTGAAGATTATCAGGGTAAGGAACTTAGCGTAGGTGTTGGTCGGTTCGGTCCATATATCAAATGGGGTGAAAGTTTTATTTCCTTACCGAAGGGCGAAGATCCGCTTTCAGTGAATCTGGATCGCGCAATTCAGCTTATTGATCAAAAAAATATAGCCGAGGCTCCAATTGCCCAATATGAAAACCTTCCTGTAACTAAAGGTAAAGGTCGTTTCGGACCATTTATAAAGTGGAATAACCTCTATATCAATGTCCCTGTTCGTTATAATTTTGATCAGTTAGGTCAGACTGAGATTAACGAATTAATCAGTAATAAGGTCGAAAAAGAATCTAACCGATTTATACAAACCTGGCCTTCTGAAAAAATAGCCCTTGAAAATGGAAGATGGGGACCTTTTATCCGTTTTGGCAAGCAAATGCTAAAGCTTGGAAAAAACAAGAGCACCAACGATAAATACAGCCCTGAGGAGCTGGCTTCACTTTCTCTGGACGCCGTTAAAAAGCTGATTGAAGAGCAAATTCCCGACGCATTTGCTGCAAAAACTAAAAAAGTTGTAAAGAAAGTTGCTGTAAAGAAGAGCCCCAAAAAACTTGTTAAGAAATAGGCGAACGGACTGGGAAATTAGGTTGAATACCCTATGAAAAAAGATTTGCCTGAAAATATTGTCGAAAACGTTGCAATAGCTGTCGTTCTTGAATCATCAACACCAGAAGTTAAGAATTGGAAGGTTTACCTGCTGAACCTAAAGAATGAGCCTATTGAAACCGTGCTGGTTAGTTCCAAAGGATATGGCGAAAAAGATGGGGAAAAGGTAAAAACATCTGTTTTACGCCATTCTATCGGTACTGTGGCAGCTCAGGATTATGCAGCCATTGAATTGATTGATGAACAGGTTCTGGGCCTGACAAATGAATACTGGCTGAGTTATTATATTGCCGGACAGATTTTTGACAAGAAATTCATCTTTGTACCTGAGAGCATCATTGATACCAATCTCAGCAGAATTCCCCTCCTGAATATGCCAGGGGTGATGATTGGTTAACTAATTTACAGAATCACATCCCGTTTTACAGGTACCCGGTCATTTCCAAACATTAGCCCTACATCAAAACCACATATCCCACAAATAAAATAGAACCCTATCTTTGGGTATGGATTCGAATCAAACTTTAGCCCAACTTAGCTCAGAAGAACAACGTGTTCTTGGTTCTCTAATCGAAAAAAGCAGAACTACTCCAGATTATTACCCTATGTCAATTAACGGTCTTCAGTCGGCATGCAACCAAAAGACCTCAAGATCTCCGATTGTTCAGTATGATGAAGAAACCATTGTTGAGACCTTAAATTCCTTAAAGAAAAAAAGTTTAATATCCACTGTAACAGGAGGTTCTAGTCGCGTAGTTAAATACAAACATAACCTCGGTATTGTCTACCCTCTGGTTCCGGCAGAGCTTGCTTTAATCGGGTTACTCTTACTCAGGGGACCACAAACACCCGGGGAACTTAATACAAACTCCGGAAGGCTATACGAATTTGAAACCATAGAAGAAGTTCAAAGCACACTTCAGGATCTTGCAAAAAGAGGCTTTGTAAAAGCACTTGAACGTCGCCCCGGACAGAAAGAAGTACGTTATGTTCACCTGCTTGGAGA
>CAYJAM010000242.1:0-4586 GCA_964367725.1 uncultured Sphingobacterium sp.
AATTGGGAACCCAATTTCCTGAGCTCTTTTTTGAGCTATTTGAATATCTGTAACAGCTTCCTCTGTTCCGGGAACCATTGGGATATTATATTTCATTGCTGCAGCTTTTGCTGACAACTTATTACCCATGATCTCCATTGCTTCCGGAGAAGGTCCAATAAGTATCAACCCGGCTTCCTTAACCATTCTGGCAAAGGCTGCATTTTCTGAAAGAAAACCATAGCCCGGATGAATACCCTGAGCACCTGTTTTGATACAGGCTGCTATAATTTTTTCTCCTGAGAGGTATGATTGAGAAGAGGGAGCCGGACCTATACAAACAGCTTCATCAGCATATCTTACATGCAGTGCATTACGGTCGGCCTCAGAGAAAACGGCTACGGTTTTGATTCCCATTTCTCTAGCCGAACGCATAATGCGTAATGCTATCTCTCCCCGGTTTGCTATCAGGATCTTTTCCATGTACAAATGTAAGTTTTTAGGTGCTCAGCTAATTGATTAAACCGATTTCTTAGAGTTTAGTGCAATTTCTTTAAAATATCCAGAGTATATCCAATTTTATCTTCGCTGATATCCAGATGGGTAACAAATCTGATCATTTGCTTGCCGAAAGTATTGCACTTTATTCCATGATGTTTTAATTTTTCAACAAACTCATCCGGATTATGTTTTTTGTCGAGTTCAAAGATTATGATATTCGTATCTGCCGGCATAATACTGCTTACAAATGGTAAACTGATTAGTGTTTCAGCCAGGGTTTTAGCATTCTTATGATCGGTTTTCAAACGATCAAGATGATGATCCAGGGCATAGATTCCGGCTGCTGCCAGATAACCTGCCTGCCGCCAGCCACCACCCAATGCTTTACGAATCCTTCTTGCATGGTAAATGGTTTCTCTGCTTCCCAGGAGAACAGATCCAACAGGGGCACCCAGACCTTTTGATAAACAGACTGATATCCCATCAAACATTCTTCCATACTCTTTCGGATCATCTCCCGACTCAGCCAGGGCATTAAAGATTCTGGCTCCATCCAGATGGAGGTGAATGTTTTTTAAGCGGCATAAATGGTAGATCGGCTCGATCTGATCAATAGTATAGAAACTTCCACCACCACGGTTTACTGTATTTTCAAGGACAACCAGGCTGCTTTTTGGATAATGAACATTGTCAGGATTTATATGTGGTTCGATCAACTCGGCACTAAGTCTGCCCCGGTCGCCGTATAATAAGCGTACGGAAGCCATTGAATTATAGGCGATCCCTCCTCCCTCATAGCGGTAAACATGAGCGGTTTCGTCACAGATCACTTCTTCCATTGGATTGGTAAAACGTTTGATAGCAATCTGGTTGGTCATAGTTCCGGAAGGACAAAAAAGGGCATCTTCCATTCCAAAGATGGCTGCAGTTTTTTCCTGCAATTCATTTACAGTTTCATCTTCTTCAAATACATCATCTCCAACCTTTGCACTATACATTGCCTCCAGCATTCCTGGTGTTGGCCGCGTAACAGTATCACTTCGCAGGTCAACGATCATTTTATTTTCATTCATGCCTAAAATTATATTTTATCCTTGTTATAAGGAATTTTTTTTGTCAGATTGGACATTTTCTAATCCAAATTTTTCAATACCAATGAAAAGTAGGAGATTGCCATGATATTTAAATGCGTACTCTTGACAATTAGTATAAATTCATACATTTAGCTTTTTAAAAATATTTATACAACTATGATCGTTATTGCAGATGGAGGGTCTACCAAGACTAATTGGTGTTTATTGAATAAATCTGGTCAAAAAATCTATTTTAATACTGAAGGATACAATCCCTATTTTGTAAGTGCTGAGTATATCATTAATTCACTCAGGAAAGGATTACCCAGCGATCTCGATCTTTCTGATATTCATGAAGTGAATTATTATGGTGCCGGTTGCTCTACTGAAGATAAGGTTGAGATAGTTGAAAAAGCAATGTCTACGGTTTTTAATAAAGCCAGTATTTATGTTGGCCATGACCTTCTTGCTGCAGCCCGTGCTTTACTTGGTTTGGATAGCGGTTTTGCTGCTATTTTGGGCACAGGAACCAATACCGGACTTTACAATGGAAAAGATATTTCATTCAATATTGATTCGGCAGCCTATATTCTGGGTGATGAGGGTAGTGGCTGTGATATTGGTAAGAAATTACTTACTGATTATTTAAGAGGTTACATGCCCGATGTAGTCAGAGAGCGCTTCTGGGAAACCTATAAGCTGACTCCTGATGAAGTGACTGATAATGTATATACAAAGCCATTGGCAAATCGTTTTTGTGCGAGCTTTGCCAAGTTCGTTTACGATAATAATGTTCATGCTGAATATTCACGAAATATTGTAAAAACATCTTTCGTTGATTTTTTCGAAAATCTGGTTACACACTATCCCAACTACAAAGATTATACGTTCAATTGTATTGGTTCTGTCGGATATAATTTCAGGAATGTACTTGAGGAAACTGCATTAGAGTATGGAATGAAAGTGGGTAAAATCATCCGTTCTCCAATAGATGATCTTGTGCGTTATCATGTTGAATTGGCACCACGAGTGCGGTCCTGATCAGGTACGGACTGACATCAGCCCCAGGCCGGACTGACATTCTTGTCATTGCGGACCTAATCCGAAATCAGTTCTTATTTGCAAGATTTTTATTCTTCCTGCGTTGCTTATTTTGGACAGGTATAAAATTTTCATGTTCTCCCGCAACGACGCTGATATTACCATCGACCTCAAGAATAGCAAGTTTGACATTTTTGTAAGAGTCAATTCCATGTTCTCTGATTGCTTCTTCCAGCTCATCCATGCTAATGCTTTCCTGATGAAGGTGAGCTATATCAATCTTTCCATGATAAATGAGAATGACCGGTTTGCCTTCGACCATGTCCTTTATTGATGGTGAACGATACATTATTAGCTTCATGAGATAGTTTAAGCTAAATAAAACACTTGCAGCAACAATTCCTCCTGATAAGCTTGAATTCGATCCTACCATCGAATTCTGTACCGAGTTACTGATCAGAACAATGAATACCAGATCTGTAGTTGAAAGCTGCGACAATTCTTTTTTTCCGAAGAACCGTATGGCCAATACCATAAAGAGGTACACCCCGATGCACCTTAAGATTATATCCAGGTAAGGATTGATATCCATGTTAAAAAGTTAATGAAGACTGTCCCGAAAGGGTCATTTTTGCTTCATGTTCAAGCAGCCATTTTTTACGCCATAATCCAGCAGAAAACCCAACCAGATCACCATTGCTGCCAATTACACGATGGCATGGTATGGCAATCATCAGATTATTGCGGCCATTGGCCGATGCGATGGCACGTATGGCCAGTGGGTTTTTCATTCTTTTAGCTAAGGCTGCATAACTTATAGGTTTGCCGGCATCGATTCTTTTGAGTTCATTCCATACCTTTTGTTGAAAATCAGTGCCTGGCTGAGTCATCGGAAAATCGAAATGTTTTCTTTTTTCTTCAAAATATTCTCTGAACTGCTCCTTTGCCATTGCCGATAGCTCATTCGGACTCTCTAAAGGCAGTTCAGCAGGAAAACCTATGGCGCATATCTCACATTCACTGGCCTCAATGACTAGCTGTCCGATAGGGCTATTAAGTATTGAAAAAAACATGACACAAAATACGAAGAAATATTCGATTCATTTATTGCACCGGAATGGATACCCGAAACTGAAAAGCAAATTCTATATTTGTTGCAATGGATTTATTGAATCAGGTTAAATTTCTGATCCGTAAGGAAATCATGCTTGAATGGCGTTCAAAATATGCATTGAATGGCATTTTACTCTATGTGGTTTCAACTGTTTTTGTATGCTATCTGGCTTTCCGCGAGATAACAAGTCCGCCAACCTGGAATGCCCTCTTCTGGATCATCATGCTATTTGCTTCTGTAAATGCAATTACCAAAAGTTTTATCCAGGAAAGCAGAGGAAGGCAACTATATTACTATACCATAACCAGTGCTCAGGCGATCATTATCTCCAAGATCATTTATAATATCTTTCTGATGCTTTTGCTCTCGGTTATTGCATTAGGTTTTTATACCCTGGTATTTAAAAATCTGCTGGGAGATCCACTTTTCTACTTTTTTGCAGTTCTTTTGGGTAGTATCAGTTTCGCCTCTGTCTTTACAATGATCTCAGGGATTGCCTCCAAAGCAAATAATGCGGGAGGGCTTATGGCCATATTAAGTTTTCCGGTCATAATACCCCTATTGGTGGTACTGATTAAGTTATCTAAGAATGCAATGGACGGTTTGGACAGGTCTGTATCATATGATGAGATCGGTGTCCTGATAGCCATAAATATCATCGTGATTACTACATCTTTATTGTTATTTCCTTACCTTTGGAAGGATTAATTCAAGAACCTTATGAATAAAAACTGGTGGAAAATCCTGGCCACAGTTCTTGTGCTCTACTCAATTATTGCTGGGTTTTTATTTCATGTGCCGGCAAAGCCGATCTTAAATGAGACTATCCGGAATATCCATTTTCACGTACCGATGTGGTTTGCAATGATCGTCATGCT
>CAYJAM010000243.1:0-4551 GCA_964367725.1 uncultured Sphingobacterium sp.
ATGAACTATTGCCGAAGTATATTTCTGGGCAAGCATTAAAGCAATCAATCCGGTACCTGTTCCTACATCAAGTATTTTTATTGGGCTCCTGAAATCAGCGAGTGCAGCAAGCAATACTCCATCGGTGTTTACTTTCATAGCACAGTTTGCCTGATTAATTTTAAATTGCTTGAATTGAAAAATAGACGACATCAGATCTCGTATAATTCTATAGGTAATGCATCGGGATCTTAAAAAAATACAAATTTCTTACCGGTAAATTCATCAACCCTTATTTCTTCTGTAATAACTCCCATCCTATTCAATTCACTTACAGATTGAGTCAAATCGTCTGTTTCAAAAGCAATATGCCGCAAACCTTTGGCTTCGGGTCCCGAAACCCGTTTGGGCGGATCAGGAAAAGAGAACAATTCGATCTGGTATCTGCCATTCACTGCAAGATCCAGCTTATACGAATTTCGATCAGCTCGATATGCTTCATTCAGTATTTTAAGACCTAATATTTCAGTGTAAAAATATTTTGAAAGCTCATAATCCGAACATATTATTGCCACATGGTGTATGGAATTTAATTTAAGCATATTTATTACTCATAAACTAAGATAAAAGCATTTTAATTACAGGGAACCAGCACTCTTCCCGGGAAATCCTGATTCTCAAAATGCACCGATTAAGAAGTCCATATTTTAATTTACCAGGAATCCAAAATTAGGAAAAAGCTTTGCTTTCTATCAAAGGATTATGAAACAGGATTTTTGGGGGATATGATAAATATGGATTCCAAATTTTTATCATAGCTGATTCATACCTATATTTAATATATAGCACATGGTGTCATCAAACGAATAAAATCGATGTTTTCAGGGGACATGCAAGCTAAAAACACATAATTTTCGTAAATTTTTGATTTTTGATCATGTTTTTTGATTTATTTATGATTTTTTTGACATTTTTTATGTTTTTACGCATCAAAACATTTATTTTTATCAAAATTTTAATCAAACCCAAGCAAAACGATGTCATCTTTAAGATTCCAAGCATTAAATGCGGTACTTTCCAGGACAATTCCTGAAGGAAAATCTCTATCCTCAAAACTTTCTGAATTATATGGTGTAAATGTCTTCGACCAGAAAAAAATGAAAGACACTTTATCCAAGGAAGCTTACAACGGTATTATTGAGTCTGTTAACTCGGGTACTCCGATTGACAGAAGTATTTCAGAGCAAGTGGCTTCAGCAATGAAATCATGGGCAATGGCAAAAGGTGCAACACACTATACACACTGGTTTCAGCCTCTGACAGGAAGCACTGCTGAAAAGCATGATTCTTTTTTTGAGCCAGGTTCAGACGGTCATGGAATTGAGAAATTTTCGGGTGAGGCTTTATCACAACAGGAGCCGGATGCTTCCAGTTTTCCTAATGGTGGTATCAGAAGCACTTTTGAAGCCCGCGGATATACTGCATGGGATCCATCTTCACCTGCATTTATAATCGGGTCTACCTTATGTATACCAACTGTATTCATTTCCTATACTGGTGAGGCTCTGGATTACAAGGCCCCTCTTCTAAAAGCAATCAGCCTGATGGATAAGGCAGCAGTTGCTGTGGCTCAGTATTTTGACAAAGGAATTGAAAAGGTTAACAGTTCCCTTGGAATTGAACAGGAGTATTTCCTTGTTGACATAGCTTTATTTAATGCCAGACCTGATATGTATCTGACAGGCAGGACCTTATTCGGTCATATGTCAGCCAAAAACCAGCAATTGGACGACCATTATTTCGGATCAATTCCGGAACGTGTTCTTGCATTTATGGAAGACCTGGAAATTGAGGCAATAAAACTTGGCATACCTTTAAAAACCCGTCACAATGAGGTAGCGCCTTCACAATTTGAATGTGCTCCATTATATGAGGAGATGAACCTTGCTATCGACCATAATTCATTACTAATGGATTTGATGGATAAAGTAGCCAGAAGGCATAACTTCAAGGTTTTATTACATGAAAAACCATATGCTGGTATAAATGGTTCGGGTAAACACAATAACTGGTCTTTGATTACCAATACAGGCAAGAATCTACTTTCTCCTGGTAAAACTCCAAAAAACAATTTGATGTTCCTTACATTCTTTGTGAATACTATAAGAGCTGTATATGAATATTCAGATTTGCTAAGAGCATCGATTGCTTCAGTTAATAATGATCACCGTTTGGGAGCCAATGAAGCCCCTCCGGCCATTATTTCAACCTTCCTTGGAAGTCAGCTAAGTGATTTACTGGATGAGATCGAAACATCAAGAGTAACTTCAAAAATGAAGCAGGATTCGGCATTGTGGACTAATATTCCAAAAATACCTTCTATCCTGCTTGACAATACCGACCGTAACCGTACTTCGCCAATGGCATTTACCGGTAATAAGTTTGAGCTTCGTGCTGTGGGTTCATCAGCAAATTCAGCAAATCCGATGACAATATTAAACGTTATCGTTGCTGATCAGTTGAATAAATTTAAAGCAGAAGCAGATAAACTGATCAAAAAGGGCGAAAAGAAAGATGTTGCGATCATGACCATCATCAAACGCTACATTAAAGAATCCAAAAACATCCGTTTTGAAGGAAATGGTTACAGCGATGAATGGGCTAAAGAAGCAGCAAAAAGAGGTTTATCAAATATTAAAACCACACCAAAAGCGCTGGATGTATTATTAGATCCTAAAACTGATAAATTGTTTGAAGATACCGGTGTATTCAGCAAGCGTGAATCTCATGCACGTCATGAAATCTTACTGGAAAGCTATTTCAAAAAGCTTCAGATAGAAGCCCGTGTTATGGGTGATTTAATTGATAATATGATTATACCTACTGCAATCAATTATCAAACAACACTGATCGAAAACGTAAAGGGTTTAAAAGAGATCGGACTTGGAGAAGATACCTACAATGCTCAGCTTGAGATCATCAAAAAAATCTCGACGCATGTAAACTTTATCAGAACTGCAAATCTTGAAATGGTTAATGAGCGTAAAAAAGCCAATAACATTGAAGATATCAGAGATAAGTCTATCGCTTATGATGAAAAAGTAAAATCATACTTTGAACCAATCCGCTATCACGTGGATAAACTGGAACAACTTGTTGATGATACAAAATGGCCTCTTCCAAAATTCAGGGAGCTGTTGTTTATCAAATAGTACAGAGTATTGAGTACAGAGTATTGAGATTTCAAAAATTGTACTATTTACAAAAAGAGTCCTCCTTGTCGGGGACTCTTTTTATTTATACCCCTAAATATAATCCTGAATTAGCAGATTGTTTTTGATTACAAGTTTATTATAGATAGTCAAAAACAAAATTTCTTGTTTTGAGTACTAAATACTCAATACTCAATACTAAATACTCACTACTAAGTACTATTTTTGCATCAATGTCAGATCTAAAATATAACCAGCGGGGCGTTTCTGCCGATAAAGAAGACGTGCATAATGCCATCAAAAATATAGACAAAGGTATTTTCCCAAAGGCTTTTTGCAAGATTATCCCGGATATTCTGGGATCTGATGATAATTACTGCAACATCATGCATGCAGATGGGGCCGGTACAAAATCATCTCTTGCCTATGTCTATTGGAAAGAGACTGGTGATCTTTCAGTATGGAGAGGAATTGCTCAGGACGCAATCATAATGAATCTTGACGACCTTCTTTGTGTTGGGGCTACGGATAATATTTTATTGTCATCAACTATCGGCAGAAATAAAAATCTTGTTCCGGGTGAGGTCATTGCAGAACTGATTAATGGAACTGAAGATATACTTAATGAATTACGCAACTTAGGAATAGGAATTTATTCAACCGGAGGTGAAACCGCTGATGTTGGGGATATTGTCAGAACGATTATTGTTGATTCTACAGTAACCTGCAGAATGAAAAGGTCGGATATCATTTCGAATGATAAGATCCGGAAAGGTGATGTGATAGTTGGCTTATCTTCCTATGGCCAGGCCAGTTATGAAACAGAGTATAATGGTGGAATGGGGTCTAATGGATTGACCTCAGCAAGGCATGACGTTTTTCATAAATATATCGCCGAGAAATATCCTGAAAGTTATGATCCTGCAGTTCCCTATGAACTGCTTTTCTCTGGCAATAAAAAACTTACTGACACTATAGACATTCCTTCCACCGAATTTAATAAAAGCTTAAGCATCAGCGCAGGCAAACTGGTCCTTTCCCCAACACGCACCTATGCTCCTATCATAAAAAAGATACTTGATGAATACCGGTCTCAGATCCATGGTATGGTTCACTGCAGCGGAGGTGCTCAAACCAAGATACTTCACTTCATTGATAGTCTGCATATCATAAAAGATAATATGATGGCTGTTCCTCCACTATTTAAGCTAATTCAGGAGCAATCAGGAACAGACTGGAAAGAAATGTACAAGGTTTTCAATATGGGACATCGGATGGAATTCTATGTACCTTCAGAAGTCGCTGATGATATCATCCGAATATCAAGAGAATTCAATGTAGATGCACAAATTATTGGCCG
>CAYJAM010000244.1:0-4529 GCA_964367725.1 uncultured Sphingobacterium sp.
AGATTCCAGCCTTCGCTGGAATCGGTTCAGGTTCCTTACTAATTTAACTAACCAATCGGCGGCAAGATCACGTTCCGCATTTCGATTCCAGCGAAGGCTGGAATCTCCTCCACCCACACAATGCATGTCATTCCCGCGAAAGCGGGAACCTCCGCCAATACATCGTAAAAGGCCCCATTTTCGAAGGGTGGAATCTCCTTACCTCCAAACAAAATTGTCAACCGATAAATATCGGTTCCCTCGAAAGCGGGAACCTCCTTCAATAAATCTTAATCTGTCATATCAACGAAGAATGGACTTTCCCCCATTCACGCGTACATGGGTAACAAAGTTCCTCACCGAAGGCTTATAAAATGACATTGCCTTCCAGAGTCGAGATCCCCCCTTATTAAACTTCTATAAACATTTGCCCCCTCCGGCTCACCAAAAAAAATCCAGATGATCGCAATCATCCGGATTTAATTAGACTCTATATTTCAAGCTTGAAATAGCTGCGAAACGCTGTCCGCTATATCTTCACCTTAGTATCACCCCCTTTTTTCAAATCAATATCATGAGGTTCATTCTTTTGCCATGAACCGCGGGTAAAGTCAGGTACATCGACAGAATTTGAACGGTTGTTTACAGACCATTCACTCAATGGCCATACTGCACTCCATGAAGCTGCATCATAAACATCCTGATCAAGAGGTAAGCCATTTCTCAGGCAATCGATCAAACGCCAGTTCATTAAGAAGTCCATTCCTCCGTGTCCACCAACTTTTTTAGCTAACTCACCAACCTTTTTAACAATATTTGGGGTGTACTTTTCTTCTAAAGCTTTGAACTCAGCTGCATTAACCCAGCCTTCATGGCTGTTGGAGATACTAGGTACAGGATACTTTAATGCTGTTCCTTTGGTACCGCTAAGCAGGTGTATTCTTGAATAAGGACGAGGCGAGGTCACATCATGCTGAATCATAATAGTCTTGCCTTTAGTAGTACGAATAGTAGTGGTATTCATATTTCCGTTGAAGTCCTTGTTGGCAAACTCCTTATAAAGATCATTCTTTGCTGCCAGTTCTTTAGCACGGGCACCCATCTGGAAATCATTGGTAGAAACAGAAACAAGGTAGTCCATCCTGTCGCCACGATTAATATTCAGAGCCTGACAAACAGGACCCAAACCATGAGTAGGATACAGACTTCCCTTTCTGGTTGCATTTTCTCTCAGACGCCACATATCCTGATAGCCCTTATCATTAAAGTTAAGATCGATCAGGTTATGAATATAGGCTCCTTCAGTATGTAAAAGCTCGCCGAAGTAGCCTTGTCTTGACATATTTAAGGTAAGCAATTCAAAAAAGTCATAACAGCAGTTCTCCAGCATCATGCAATGCTTACGGGTGCGCTCTGAAGTTTCAACTAACTGCCAGCATTCCTGCATAGAAACAGCTGCCGGAACTTCAATAGTCACGTGTTTACCCTGATTCATAGCGTAAACTGCCATTGGAACATGCAGATGCCATGGGGTTGCTATATAAACCAGGTCGATATCTTTACGATCGCATAATTTCTTCCATTCATCAGGGCCACCTGAATAAAGTGTTGGATTATGGCTGGTACCATCAATCACTTTCTTAGCTTTCTCAACACTCGCGGGGCGTAAATCGCATAAAGCTTTGATCTCAGTACCCTCAATTTTTGAAATAGCATTCAGATGACTTGGACCACGCTGTCCCAGCCCGATAAAACCCACTCTTACAACTGGAATTTTAGGAGCAGCATAACCACTCATGTTGAAGGTTTGTACAGTTGAATGTCCGTACATCGAATTCATTGGATTTGATTGCTCTGTTTCCGATGCAAAACCCTTCATTACGCTAGCCCCGGCAAGTCCAAGCCCTGCCAGACCACCAATTTTTAAAAAATCTCTACGGTTATTCTTCATTTTCTAGATATTATTTACACTCCTATCCGCACAGGCGGCATTAATAATTATATTCTGACCTGTAATCAGGTTTTAAACTTTCAGTCCCTTAAAATAAAGTATTATTTATAATGTCTGTGATTTTTTTCCTTTTAAATACCCGGGAACCACTTTTCAGCATTTTTACGATAGATCTTATCGACAACCTCCTTTGGTAATTTTAAACCCTGAATCTTTTCTTTAAAATAAGGAACACTCATTTCTTCATCAGTTACAAAATACTTCCAGTCGCTTAATCTGGTTTCTTGTATATCCTTCTTCAGTTCAACGGGGTCTGAATCAGGTCCAACCCAGTCATCCGTTGCATAAATGAGCCTGTCCTGATATTTGATAATAAAATCCCTAACTTTCTGTCTTTCCTTAATTGACTGATATTCCCAATGGCAAATCCGTTCCGCCATATCCACCGCCATATTCGGGAATTTATCCAGGCGCTTAGCCAGTTCATCTACACTCCATTCCAGACTTCCCAGGTGAACACCAACAAAGCGGATATTAGGATGTTTTTCAAGCATTTTGTCACGCGCATTCACCTGATCCTCATACGATGGGTATTCAGGATGCAGGAACATATGATACTCAGGATGCTTACTGAAATAGCTTTTATCACCTGAAACGGTCATCTGATCTACCGGTAACCAGGCATTCTTCGGTTCACCCAAATGCCCTACCAAAGTCTTATTGTTCTTTTCAATGTAATCAATGACAGGATCAAATCGCGGATCATCAATCATTACAAACTTCCCATCTTTGTCGCGAAGTTCCATACCAATATTCTTCCAAACCTTCACCCCTATCGCTCCATTGTCAAATGAACCTTTCAGATAATCCAGTGTTTGAGGCAGCCATTTATCTGTTCCCCAGTTAGCTACAGTAAAGGTAGTGGCCCATGCAACTTGCTCAGGATAAGCTTTAACCATCCTTACCGCTACATCCTGCTGATGCTCAACGGTAGGATAACTGGAAGGATTAACATTCAATGCAAGAAGTCTGAAATTATCTTCTTTTGCCAGTTGTATAAAGGTGGTATCGTAAGCATTGATATGAGCATGAGTATCATACTTTTCAACCTTCCGGAAATCTTCCATGGAATAATAAGTGGTATCAGCGCTCTCTGCGTCTGAAGAAGTTTTGCCTGATTGCGTACAATTCTGCATAAATAAAGCAAGCGCCAGCATACCTGCATAGCGTGAATTTGAAAGTAATTTCATAATCAATTAAATATGGTCTAGATTTTAATAAATAATTTTTTCTTATACATCCAGTAGAGGATCAGCCATTCGAAGAACAGAACCAATCCTCCGCTGATTAATGTTGCGTAAGCCGGACCGAGAATCTGATCAAAATTTTTGCCCAGATGAATGAACAATGAATCATTGATCACGTTACGCATCCCACCATCGGCAATAACATAAGCCGCAATTGAGTTAACCCCAATCACCATTAAAAAGAAGGTTCCTTTTTTGCGGTCTTTCATATCAATCAGGCCGTAAAACATGGCAAGGAACAGAAAGCAGATACCTCCGCTGAAAATGGTCCAGGCCGGAGTCCAGATACGCTTAACAATTGGATTGATACCTGCAAAATGAATAATGGCACCAAGCAAAATCAAACCAATACCATACAAAGCAAAGCTATTCAACTTTTTGCGGGCCGTTATTGAAGAATTCATGATATTTCCGGCGAGCAAACCCAATACCATTGTACCCAAAGTCGGAATAAAACTTAGTGTTGAATAACCCCCGCCATTGAATAAAAAGGGACTCTCACGTGGAAAGAGATTCATGAACCATTGGTCGAATGCCCAGGCAAAATTGGTGTTCTTATTCCAGTGTGCCGCAAAACCACTTAAATTATGTTCCCAGTTGGCAGTGACACCTGCCGCAGTATAATTGAAGTCAGCTCCGGGAAGCGGATAAAGTGCAAATGCCAGCCAGTAAGCGACTAAAATAAAGACGAGCATAGCTATTTGCACACGCTGCGAATACAGGGATATCAAAACCAGAAAGGTGTATCCCAAACCAATTTGGGTTAGAGTGTCCTCAAATGTCCAGTAGGTTTGTTCAGAATGCATAGACCGCAGAAATATCCCAAGGAATATAAGAATGAAGGAACGCTTGATCGTGTGGCCGAGTATATTTCCAAAACTGGCTCCTTTGTTCTTCCGACTTGCTATTGAATAAGGCAAAACCACTCCCACCAGAAAGGTAAAAGATGGCTGAATCATATCATGCAAGCTCAGCCATGTCCATGGAACATGCGATTGATTGAAGCCAATGAATTGCCAGAAAGTGCTATCGGGCAATGCTTTCGCAACATCCTGAAGCGAAAGTACTTCGGCCATCATCAGCAGCATCACAAAACCGCGGTAAACATCTACAGATGCTACACGGTTTTGAGGCAATGCTGGATTTATTGCCGCTCCTGTTGCCTTAATGTGTTCATCGGATTTTTCTGTTTCTTTCATGATACAATTGTTTTTTTAGTTCCGCTTATGCTGGGTCCCGGCTGATAGCCAGTCCTTAGCATTTTTATAATATATTTTATCGATTACATCCGC
>CAYJAM010000245.1:0-4522 GCA_964367725.1 uncultured Sphingobacterium sp.
TTGAAAGCATTAAAATGATCAATGAAGCACTTAATATCAAAGGAATCAGGATGTTTTTATACTGTATAGTCGTCAGTACAGAATAATAGAATGACCTGTTGGATAGCGTAAGAAAAATATTGCTCAGTATTAAAGTACTGTAAATTATGGTCCTCACCTCAGCTATTGTATGCTCATTTTCCATGTAATAGTAGCCAAGTCCAAGGCAAACCCCTGTAATCACAAGACCTTGTATAATGCTCATTGATAGTTCATTAAATGAGAAAAAACTTGTGCTGAGTTTTCGGGGTGCTTTGTTCATCGAATCAGGTTCGATAGGCTCATTTTCAAAAATTATAGAGCAGGTAGGCCCCATGATCAGTTCCAAAAAGATTACATGGACAGGTGTAAAGATATTGGTGTATTTCCAAAATAGTAATAGTGGAACAGTAACGATGAGAATGATTGGGATATGGATCGAAATGATATATTGAATAGCTTTTTTAAGGTTTTCATAAATTCTTCTACCTATTGCAATCGCTTCGACCATGTGGGAGAGATCATCGTCGATCAGGATCAGGGAAGAAGCCTGCCGGGCGACTTCTGAACCCTTTTTGCCCATAGCGATACCAATATGAGCAGATTTTAGGGCTAAGCTATCATTCACACCATCGCCAGTCATCGCCACTACATGACCTTTCTGCTTGAGTGCGTCAATGATCTTGAGTTTCGCTTCAGGAAACATTCTTGTGAAAATATTGCAGTTGTCAGCAGCCTTTAGAACTTCCTCATCACTCATATTGATCAGGTCTTTTCCTTCAAGTGTATTTTCTGCATCCCTGAACCCACATTGTTTCGCAATTGTAGATGTTGTTAATGCATTGTCACCGGTGATAATTTTAACCGAAATCCCTGCATTGTAGAATTGCTTGAAAACATTTTCCATGTTATGCTTCGGGGGATCATAAAATGCCAGCAGGCCAATGAAAGTAAATTCGAAATCCTGTTGATTTTCCGGAAAGGAATTACCCTCAAACTGTGCCCTGGCCACTCCCAAAATTCTGTATCCTTTTAGTGCAAGCTCTTTAATTTTCTCAGTGATCTTTCCTTTTTCGGCCTTTTTCAGACCTGAAACCTCCATGATTTGCTCAGGTGCACCTTTAGCCGCTATGATGCGGTTCCCCTGCTTATTCTCAAACAAATGGGTCATCATTGGAGGTTGTCCTCCGAGCGGGTATTCATGGATCATTTTGTATCCTGGCCTTTCGTCGGTTTTGACATGCTCTTTATAAAAATCATGTAAAGCGATCTCCATGGGGTCAAAAGGTACCGGTTCTGATGCCCACATGCCAAATTCGGCCGCTTCATTCAGTGATTTCTGTTTACTTAGCTCTTTTTCAGTCAATATCTCATCTGTTTTAAAGATGTAAACGGCTGTCAGTTCCATCCGGTTTTCAGTGATCGTGCCGGTTTTATCAATACAAATTACAGTCGAGGCACCCAGGGTTTCCACTGTATTCAAACCTTTGACCAGTATGCCGGTTTTTGATAATTTCCATGCACCCAGTGCCATGAAGGTTGTAAATGCAACCGGAATCTCTTCCGGCAGAATTGACATAGCTAATGTTAATGCGCTTAACAGGCTTTCCAGAAATTGATTAGTCTGGTAAAAATTGATTCCAAGGACAAGTAAAAAACAGAGAAGCCCGACAAGCGTCATTGATTTGACAAAACTCAGGATCTGTTTGTATAAGGGCGGTTTTTCTGTCTTGATGTTTTTTGCAATCGCTGCCAGTTGAGCCGCGCGACTTTCAGCTCCTGTTGCTGTAACTTCATATACTGCAAGTCCGGATACTGCCAATGTGCCCTGAAAGACTAAATTAGTATCTTTATTGGTGTTCTTGCTTACCGCTAAGGATTCTCCGGTAAGCATCGCTTCATTCACTGCAAAATCATTGCAATGAACAATAGTTCCGTCGGCGGCCAGCAGAGAGCCTTCTTCTGACACAAGAAAATCCCCGTTCACAATTTCCTCAGACCTGATTTCTATTACTTCGTCATTGCGGATCACTTTTGTCTTTGTTGCAGTCAGTACCTCAAGCAGAGACAATGCCTTGCGGCTTCGGTAGGTCTGAAAGAATGAAATCGCAGATACCAGGATAACTGCTGACATCAGAAAGATCGCTTCCGAAAATTCTCCAAGAAGCAAGTAGACCCCAGCCGAGGCAATCAATAAGATGAAAATGGGTTCAAGAACCGTTTCTTTCAGAATAATGAAGAATTCGCTTTGCTCTGAATCCTTATGAATATCATCTTTTTTCCTTGCATTTACTTCTTCACTGCTAAGTCCTTTAAATGGGAATGGGTTGTTTGACAATTTTTTAAATATTAGCTGTAATTTCTGTTGATAAATTAGTCAATTTCATTTTAAAAACTTTAACCGTCAGAAAATATACATGCCGGCATTATCAGGAAGAGTTAAATGATTGGAAACAAATATTGGATTTTGTCAATTATTATTATGTGACGATTGTCATTGGCTTATCTGAGGAGGATCATTTACTTCAGTTTTCAAATTGATAACTTAGTATTTTCGAACATTAATGAAAAACATGCTACTAATTTCCAGTCTGTTGATTATCGGTATGATTAATGTTGATTGATAATATTTAACTCAGGATAAAATTAATTCGTTTAGTATGAAAAAGATTTTAGTAACTACCGATTTTTCCTCAAATTCCAAAGCAGGAATGCGCTTTGCTATACAATTGGCTTCACAAAATGAATGTGAATTAACATTTTTTCATTCTTACTATATCATGAAACCCACTTCATGGGGTGAAAAGACATTTACGAGTTATGAAAATAACGAGGCCACCAAGATTAAAGGGAAGCTTGAGAAATTTGTGAAGACAGTTTATACAGGAATGGGAATCGTTCCAGGTAAGGTACATCACGTAATAGCTAGTTCTTTTGTTACAGACGCAAATATTATGAAATATGCACAGGACAAAGCTTTTGATTGCATTTGCATAAGCAGAAGAGGTGGTGGCAAAATGAAGAAGATATTTGGAACCAACACATCCAATCTTATTTTACAGTCTAAGGTACCTGTAATTGCTGTTCCGAATACATATAAGCAGGTTAAAATAAAATCTGTTTTATATGCAACTGATTTGTCAGATCTTGAAAAGGAAATGAAAAAGGTTGTAGAATTTGCAAATCCACTGGGAGCGGAGATTGAATTGCTTCATCTGAATTACCCTTCTGATATTGTTTATAATTCAAAAGTTATTGAGAATGTCATCCGAAAATTTCCAAAATCACATATCAAGTATAGTCTTGAAAATATCAATCTGCTTTATAACCTGGTTGTAAATCTGCAGGCCACAATAAAAAAGCATAAGCCCTCTATTCTGGTAATGTTTACAGATCAGAACCAGGGATTTTTTCAGAAACTGTTTCTTTCAAGCAGTACTGCAGAATATTCATTAAATTCATCAGTCCCGCTTCTTGTATATCCGAAAAAGTAATTTTTTTGCTGATGAAATTCTCATCTACTTTGAGGAATTTGGATTTTTAATATAATGGAGATTAAAACCGGATTTCTGATAAATTTTTATAATTTAATGGGATAAATTCTGGTCTTATTATCTGATCTAATAGAATCCTAATGAAGAATCTCCTGTACAGGATTGCCGCAGTTTCGGGCATATGCCTTCTGCTCTTAAGTTTTCGTGGGAATTTGTCTAAGTCTTTGCAAAGCGACTGGCCTGAATATCTTGGAGGTGCCGACAGAAATCATTATTCATCACTTTCAAATATCAATACAGGCAATGTAAAATCGCTTAAACCGGTTTGGGAGTTCCATACCGGAGATTCCGGACAGGTGCAATGTAATCCCATCATAATTGAAAACCGTTTGTATGCAGTAACTGCTTCGAATCACCTTTTTTCACTAAATGCGGCTACCGGCCAGGAATTATGGAGGTTTTCTCCTGAAAGTAAAGGTGCATCGAATGTAAACAGGGGTGTGGCTTATTGGTCTAAAGGGAAAGACAAGCGCATTATGTTTGCATTTCAAACCTGGCTTTATGCAGTAAATGCGATAACAGGTAAACCGATTCTTTCTTTTGGAGATGGGGGGAGAGTCAGTTTAAAAAGCGGGCTTGGAGAAGAATCAGCAACTAAATTCGTGTCATCCACCACTCCCGGGACAATTTTTGGTGATCTGATTATCATGCCTATGAGGTTAGGTGAAGGCACCGGGTCGGCACCAGGATATATACAGGCATTTAATGTACGAAGCGGAAAACTTGCCTGGGTATTTAAAACTATCCCTCATCCCGGTGAACCCGGATATGAAACCTGGCCTACAGATGCTTACAAAAACCCGGCAATTGGCGCCGCAAACAATTGGGCCGGAATGGCTGTCGACCGGAAACGTGGAATACTGTATGTTCCAACAGGTTCGGCTTCATTTGATTTTTATGGTGGTAATCGTGAAGGTAAAAATCTATATGCCAATTCATTGATTGCTCTG
>CAYJAM010000246.1:0-4518 GCA_964367725.1 uncultured Sphingobacterium sp.
CTGAAAAGTGCGATACCCTGACCACGTAATTGCGCAGCTTCACGCTCGGCATTTGCAGCGATCTTAATCGCATTACCTTCTGCTTCAGCAGCTTTGGTTTTGGTAATTAATAAAGCCTGTCCTTCATTTTCAGCTGCGGCTTTCAGGTTATTAGATGCCACAACTCTGCTCATTGAGGTTAGGATCACCTCGTCAAATGTGATATCATTGAGCTGAAGATCCTGTAAATGATAACCCCAGCTTTCTAATACTACATCTATTTCTTCTTTCACATGATCTACAATGTCCTTGCGAAGGCTCAGGACTTCAGATTGTTTCTTACTTGCTACAAATGAGCGTATAGTTCCTTCAATAGTACGGATGAGAGCCTGCATCAGGTTCTGCTCATTAATGAATTTAAAGGCTACATTTTTTATAGTCTCCTCATCCGGATTATTGACCGAATAAAGTACCATAGCCTTAAAATATACATTTGCCTGATCTATTGTAACTGCTTGAAATTCCAGTTCAACCGAACGGTTCTGAATGGAAACCCTGGAGTGAATAACCTCGATCAGAGGAATCTTTAGGCTGAGCCCGGGCTTTAGAAGCCTTCTGTACTTTCCAAATATGGTTACAACACCCATAGTTCCCTGTTTAACCGTTACAAATGAACTAAGCAGGATAACCAATGCAATAAATAATAAAATATAGCTTGTATACATGGCGATAAAATTTATTGAAGATACGTAACAAATTTTGTTTTCGGGCTGAGGACTATACAATTATGCAGACAAAGCAATACAACTTGAGCTCTTTAAAATAGGCAGGATATAATACTGGCAGCTTTATTGTATGAATCTTATAAATAGAACAGATGAATTTAAAAAGAATTTTCGGGACAATATTAACTGTATTGGGAATAGTTGGCCTGATCTACGCTGCTATTGGCTTTATTCAAAGCTCAGAGGGATACAAATCGCTGATTGTATTTGCTGTATTAGGGATTGTATTTTTTATTACCGGCATAGGATTGGTAAGAAGTACAACAGATCAGGCAAAATAAAAAAAGCACCGTACTGTTTATAGTACGGTGCTTTATATTTTTAGAATGACCTTGAGGTCATTGGGGAAATTAATCTCTGAGAGAGGCGAGTAATCGTCCGCCTTTGTAATAATATTTTCTCCAGTATGCTTCATCAAGATCACTGATCATAACACCCTTGCTGGTAGAGGCATGTGCAAACTTATTATTACCCATATATACACCCATATGAGTAATGGAGCGGCTTCCTATCTTGAAAAATACCAGATCACCTTCCTTTAATTCGGATTTGCTGATCGGGTTAACCATACTGAATATGTTTCTCGAATTATTGCCAATTAAAGTACTGAATACCTTATTATATAGCTCAACTGCAAAACCTGAACAATCAATTCCTTTTTTTGTACCACCACCTAATCTGTAAGGAGTACCGATCCAGTCGTATACAAACTGATAAAGTTTAAGGTTTGAGGTTGCAGAAAGGGCTACACCCATAATTTGTGAGAAGTATTCGGAAGCAAGATTATCAGGATCTGCAATTTTCTCTAATGGTTTCTGATCTTTATCATTAGTTTGTGCCTGAACCGACACAAAAGAAATCACAAATAGCAAAGCTAAAATTACTTTTTTCCCCATCATTATTGATCTTTCGTTTATAAATAAACAGTGCTAAGATGAACGTCTGTTTACTGATTATATTCTAAGAATGTTACAAAAATATAAAAAAATTATATAACATCAAGTCGCCAATAACAATTCAATGATTTTTTTTCGGCAAATTTCAAGATGAAAACGTGTAAACAAAACAAATGGTATTCTTTTTTTAGGAAGATATGGTTAGATTTGTCCTCCCTTGTAAAGGATTAATTTGTTTAACAGAAACGATTACGAATGAGTTCAATAGAAATTACGAAAGAGACTTATCTTCAATGGTATGAGTCAATGCTCCTGATGCGCAAGTTTGAAGAGAAAGCCGGTCAGCTTTACGGGCAGCAAAAAATAAGAGGATTTTGCCATTTATATATAGGTCAGGAAGCGGTGATGGCAGGTACGATGTCGGTTATCCGCCCCGAAGATTCGCTCATTACTGCATATCGTGATCATGCACATGCACTTGCAAAGGGCATGAGTGCTAATGAAGTTATGGCTGAATTGTATGGTAAGGCTACCGGATGTTCCAAAGGTAAGGGAGGTTCAATGCACATGTTTAGTAAGGAAAAGAAATTTTTCGGTGGACACGGTATCGTTGGAGGTCAGATCCCACTTGGTGCCGGCATTGCCTTTGCTGAACAATATAATGGAACTGATAATGTTTGTATTTGTTATATGGGCGATGGTGCCGTTCGTCAGGGGGCACTGAATGAGACCTTCAATATGGCTATGCTTTGGAAGCTACCGGTAATCTTTGTTTGCGAGAATAATGGTTATGCTATGGGTACTTCAGTTTCAAGGACAACAAATATGGTTGATATCTATAAAATCGGGTTAGGTTTTGATATGCCATGTGCACCAGTTGATGGTATGGATCCGGTTGCGGTTCATAATGCATTGGATGAGGCTGTTCAGAGAGCACGCCGAGGTGATGGTCCTACTTTTTTAGAGGCAAGAACTTACAGATATAAAGGACATTCTATGTCTGATCCTGCAAAATACCGCACAAAGGAGGAAGTTGAGGGTTATAAAGCCAAAGATCCAATTGAAGTTGTAAGAGCAACAATTGAAGAAAAAAAGTATGCTGATGAAGCCTGGTTTGAATCAATAAATGAGAAAATTAAAGCTATAGTAGACGAATCAGTTAAATTTTCTGAAGAATCACCATGGCCGGATCCTTCTGAACTATACACAGATGTTTATATTCAATCTGATTATCCATACATCCGCGACTAAATTTAAATTCTAATATTCTAATCTGGAAATAAAATGGCTGAAGTAGTGAAAATGCCTAAGATGAGCGATACGATGACGGAGGGAGTTATCGCTAAATGGCATAAAAAAGTTGGTGACAAGGTTAGTTCAGGGGAATTAATTGCCGAAGTTGAAACAGACAAGGCAACAATGGATTTTGAGTCTTTTCAGGATGGAACTTTACTTTATATAGGTGCCAAAGAAGGTGAAGCAGCAGCAGTTGATTCTGTAATTGCTATTCTTGGTACTGAAGGAGAAGATTATCAGGCTCTTTTAAACGATTCCGGAAGTCAGAAGGAAGCTTCTGAACCTGCGAAAGAAGTGGAGCAACCGCAAAAATCAATAGAGAAGCCAGCTGCACCAGAAGAAACTGATAAGGAAAGTGTACCTGTTAAAGCTGATACAGAACCCAAATCTACGGGAAGTACTGATGCAGAAGCCGAAGCATTGGGTGCTACAATTATCCGGATGCCTTTATTGAGCGATACCATGACTGAAGGCGTAATTGCTGAATGGCATAAGAAAGTAGGTGATCAGGTGAAAAGTGATGATGCTTTAGCAGATGTTGAAACCGACAAAGCTACCATGGAAGTAACCGCTTATGCTGATGGAGTACTTTTATATGTTGGGGTTGAAAAGGGACAGGCAGCTAAAGTAAATGATATCATTGCTATAGTTGGTAAAGAAGGTATAGATGTATCGGCCTTGTTAAAATCAGGTTCAAAACCAGCAGTAGCAGAATTAAAGGCTGAATCACAGCCTGCTGATGCAAAGGCGGCAGTTGGATCAAATGCTGAGGCTGAAACACAGCATGTTGAAAGTGATTCAACATCACGTTTAAAAGCATCCCCTCTGGCGCGTAAGATCGCAAAAGATAAAGGAATTGATATTTCGCAGGTAAAAGGCAGTGCTGAAGGTGGCAGGATCGTTAAAAAGGATATAGAAAGCTTTAATCCTGCTGCACAAGCTCAGAGTCCGAAAGCAAGTCCGGCTCCAGTAGCAGCATCAGCTGCCCCAGCAGCAGAAAGTGCACCGGCAGCTATTCCTCAATTTATTGGTGAGGAGAAATATACTGAGAAACCGGTATCGCAAATGCGCAAAGTTATCGCAAAGCGTCTTTCTGAAAGTTTGTTTACTGCACCGCATTTCTACCTGACTATGTCAATTGACATGGATAGCGCGATGCAGGCACGAACTAAAATCAATGAATTTGCATCCGTAAAAATATCATTCAATGATATAGTACTAAAGGCAGTTGCAGTTGCTTTAAAACAACATCCAAATGTTAATTCATCCTGGTTAGGAGATAAGATCCGCTATAATGAGCATGTAAATATTGGGGTCGCTGTAGCCGTTGAAGATGGTTTATTGGTGCCTGTAGTTCGTTTTGCAGATGGAAAATCACTTTCTCATATTTCTGCAGAAGTGAAAGACTTTGCCCAGCGAGCAAAGGCAAAGAAATTACAGCCTTCAGACTGGGAAGGATCAACTTTTACCATTTCTAATCTGGGAATGTTCGGAATAGATGAGTTTACAGCAATCATTAATCCGCCTGATGCATGTATACTTGCAGTAGGTGGAATTCAGCA
>CAYJAM010000247.1:0-4517 GCA_964367725.1 uncultured Sphingobacterium sp.
GGCATAATTACTGCTTTTCCTATTCGGATCGGAACGTTAATTCCCGAAACGGTAGCATTACTTAAGGGACCGGGATAGGTTCCCCTGTAAAATGCCTGCATCCCACTCTGAGAGATATTCTCAGTCAGGTATATTCCACCATCAACAATTAAACCCGTGCCGGTAGTCTTCCATATATAATAGGATAGCTTATCCCCTACATAAGTGCCGCCCTGAACTTTGCCATATAAATCAACAATGACCAGGTCATCCTTTTGAAGCATATCAATTGTGGTTCTGTTGTTAAGGCCGGTAAAATTGTTTTTATCAGCTTCTGATTGCATTCCGGCGACCAGATCTGGGCGGGATGGCATGAACTGAACAGTAAATGCGCGTCCAACAAGTTTTTTTCCAGGAATGATAGATTTCCATCCATCCTCATACTGATTGGCATATTCTCGTGGAATTGATCCTATAGCCTCAACCACCTGAATATCCATTTTACGAATTGTATCCAGAATTGCTGCCGGTATCATCGGGCGGCCGCCCGGAAAACGCCCATAAGGGTTTTTAGCAGTAAAGCTTACCATTTGCTGCTCAGTGAAATTATAAAGCTGAGCATTTGCCTGCGGCGTAAAAAATGGGGTTAAGAACAACCCTAAAAGGATCATTATAAATTTGTAGTCTGTTTTGAATGATTTTTTCATTGTATTCTTATTTTGAATTATTTAAGTTGGATATTGGAATGGGGTAATAGAAAATGGGGAATAGGGAATAGGAAATAGACAATGGAAAATAGGGAATATGGTTATTAACTTGTTCATTTGATATTCATTAGTATACTTATTATTGACAATGAAGAATAAATTTTAATAGTCCATTCTCAGTTATCAACTGTCAATTCTCTATTGCTTGCTATCAGATATCAGTAATTTATTGGTTCATTGAAAATGAAATTGTCAATGTATTAATTCCAACTCTCCATTCCCTATTTCCTATTTCCCCAATTCGCTCAACCAACAACCACCTTCTGAGATCTTCTGGTCAGTAAATGAATAATAATCCAGGCCAGCAGATAAGTCACTCCACAAATTGTAAATATAAGGTTATAACCACCTGTTAAGTTACCAGCCGATTTGTAAACATCAAGGAGATAACCTACGAATATTGGAAACAGTATACCACCAATTGCACCGGTCATACCTCCGATTCCAACCACAGAACTCACTACCTCTTTTGGGAACATATCCGAAGCCATTGTAAAGATATTTGTTGCCCATGCCTGATGCACTGCAACAGCCAGACTAATTAAACCTACTGCTACCCATTTATCTGTAACAAACTGAGCAATTGCAATCATAATACCAAGTTCCAGAACAGCAAACAATAATAAAACTCCCTTTCTTGCTTTTAATGTTGGCCAGCCTCTTTTAATCAGGCTGGAAGAGAAATACCCCCCGGCTATACTTCCAATTGTAGTTGCACCATAGATCAAAATCAACTCAGGACTAATTACTTTCAAATCAAGATTAAAAGTTGCAGAAAAATAGGAAGGCAACCAAAACAGAAAGAACCAGAAGATCGGATCGATCAAAAATTTACCGGTGACAAATGCCCATGTTTGTGGAAATGTAAACAACCTTGTCCATGAGATCTTAGTAGTGCTTTTAACCTGATCAGAAACATCATCCTTATCGCTTTCGATATAGGCTAATTCTTCTGAACTTAGTCTTTTCTGTTTAGAAGGAATCTCATACAGAATCCACCAAAAAATCAACCATATAAAACCAAGGGCTCCGGTTATCCAAAAAACCTCCTGCCAGCCATAGTTTTGCATAATTATCGGCACAAGGATAAGTGCAACAACAACACCTATTGCTGTTCCTGAATTAAAAATGCCTGTGGCAAGAGCCCTTTCTTTCTTAGGGAACCATTCTGCTACAGCTTTCATTGCTGCCGGGAAATTTCCTGCCTCCCCTATTCCAAGGGATAATCTGGCAATACCAAATCCCATTACTGATTTAGCCAGGGCATGGAACATCCCTGCCAGGCTCCAGACAACAACGGCAACACTGTAACCCATCTTTGTACCAACCTTATCAATAAATCTTCCAGAAACCAATAAACCAATTGCATAAGCAAATGAGAATGCAGACATGATCTTACCAAAGTCTGTTTCTGTCCAGCTGAATTCTGCCTCAAGAGTAGGCTTCAGCAAACCAATGATCTGCCTGTCCAGATAATTGATCACTGTTCCTGTGAACAGTAATCCTACTATGATCCAACGATAATTTTTGATTCTTCCTGATGCCATGTTGGTTGTTAGTTGGTTTGTTGTTGGTTGGTTAGCAAATAGTGGTTCATTGTTTATTTATGTTATTTGTTGTCAGTTATCTATTGCCAGTTATCTGGATTGGAATATTTTCTTCACAAGCATCTATCAATTATCAATCTATGTCATCCCGACGCAGGAGGGACCTCATTCAATTTAGCTGAATTTTTCAAGTCTTGGTTCCTGGCTCTGGTTATTGAATCTATGAATTAAAATGCTTTACATATTGTTTAAAGTGTTCCAATAAACCATCCCAATCCTGATTTTTAATTAATTGTTTATCAAAAAGCTGTCCTCCTATTCCCAAACCATCAGCACCGGCTTTCATAAACACTTCTATGTTATTTAAGCTGATTCCACCTGTAGGCATTAGTTTAATTTTATTCAATGGTGCTTTTACATCCTTTATATAATCAGGACCTAATGCAGTTGCGGGATATACCTTAACCATATCAGCACCAAGCTGCCATGCCTGATAAATCTCTGTAGGCGTATAAGCTCCCGGGAAAACCGGAATCTTTGATTTTACGCAGGTACTAACAACCTCCGGATTCAGTATTGGAGTGACAATGAATTGAGCTCCTGCCTGAAGTGCCAATTTCAGGTCATCAGTACTGCAAACTGTACCTGCACCCACATTTAATCGGCCTTTGTACTGCTCAGCAGCGTAACGAATGATATCCTCTGCAAAAGGAGTATTCATTGTTATTTCAATGGTTGTAAGACCGGCAGCATGGTAAACAGGCAAAATTTTTGCTATTTCATCAAATGTCAGATTCCTGATTATCCCGACAAGCGGCACCCTGGAGAAATCTTTCCAGGAAAATTCTTGATTATTCATTTGAGACGGTTTGTAATGCATTAAAAAGTTGTACCTGTCCGGCAATAGTTGCTTTGTCGATCAGATCAGATTGAATTAAGCTTGTTTTTATTTTAAATGAAAGCATTTCCACTGCTATTTTATAGTGATCAAAAAGATGCTTTCCACTGCAGATCACCAGATGATCATAATTTCCTGAATAAAGCTGCCGGAGTTCTGTTCCAATTAATAATCCGCTTAAATAATATGAATTCTGTTCTTTGCTGAATTTTCCAAAGAGCTGCATTGTTCTGACAGTAAATAGATTGTGTAATAGGGAAGATGATCCGGAAACTTCTACTCCCTGTTTAAAGGCTTCAATATCCTCAGGTTCTGTTAATCCCGAAGTTTTGTTCAATTCAATTGAATCTTTCAGTATACTGTGTTCGCTTAGAATATTAAAGATCTCACCGGTCATAAAAGTTTTAAAATCAGTTACCTGCTCATCTTTTACGAAAATATGTTTAGAATGTGTACCTGGAAAAACAAAAACTACTTGCTCATGCTCCTGAATAGAAACCTCATTTATATTAATTAGTCCGATTAATTGGGCTTCCTCTCCTCTCATCACATCCTCATAACTTTTCAGGCCCGAAACAAGCACAAGATTTGCAGCGGGGCCGTTAAAATTTTCATATATTTTGACGGATGCCTGGCTGCCGCTGATATTAAAAGGCAGTTCAGCATAAGGGATTTCCTCCATCCCCAAAGAAGATGAAGCCATACCTGAAACCGTAACCGGAATGTTTTCCAGGTTAAGACCAGCTTTTTCTCCCAATGAAACTATACTGGCTCTAAGAATATCAGAATAATAATCAAAGCGATTAATTTCAGTTTGTTCTTTCCATGATCTGAATGTTCCTGCTACCCCACCCGGTGATAGCAATTCAGCAATAACTTCATAGGTATATCTGTCAACCAGTCTTAACCTGAATGAAGTAGTTCCCCAGTCGCAGCATAAAATATATTTATTCATTTCTTTTTAATTCTCAATTATTCAAAGTGGCGCATTCATTGACTCTTGTCGGTTTTCTCACCGCAACAGATAGATAGAGATTGCCACGCTGCGCTCGCAATGACAAATTAAAATCCCTGCTTGGTCATAACACGCAAAAGAGAAGCAACCCGAAACCTATCGGGTCTCTACTCTCAATTCACCACCCGATAGCTATCGGGTCTCCATTCTCCACTCTCCATTCTCAACTCTCAATTCTCCACTACTTATTTACTCTAGTTTTAAACACCTTTCCGGTATCCCCTTTAATAAGGTCTTCTTCTGTAAACCTGCAATATAAAATATCCTTAGCGCTGGTCCGTTCACGGTCGAAAACCACATGGATCTTCCCA
>CAYJAM010000248.1:0-2761 GCA_964367725.1 uncultured Sphingobacterium sp.
TAGACTGGGAGAATGAACTTGCTCTTTTCATTGCTTCAGATATTAATAAGCCGGCCTGGAAAGATAGTTATAAGATTAGCGGAGATAGTGTTCATTTAAACTATCTGGCAATTGATACGAATCTGCGTACCAGATCTGTCGAAATAAAAAAAGACCCAAAGGGACGGGCTGTTTTTTTCAAAATAAAAAACATGACTCGTAGTAAGCTTTATGAATCTTTTGAAGAACTAACCTATATCCCTGATTCAATTTACACGATAAATAAAAATCAGAGCGTAAGATTTCTTGGCAAGAACAATTATCAGATCAGTGGAATAGTGGTGAAATAATAATCAGTGCAATAAAATCAGGACTCCTGGTCCCTGCTATCCTGGAAAGCGGATAACTTCCTGTAAATGAAGCCATAATAAACCATCAATACCAGCAGACCAGTAATGAAAAATACTATTGCAAATGGGCGTAATGTATCATCGTAATAAAACTCACCGATCATCCATATGGTATTAGCCATTATCCAAAAACAAACCGCCAGATTATGATAGAATTCAGAAAGAATTTTTCTGAACTTAAAAGTGATGAAAAAAGCCAGAAATAGTGTTGGAAAGATCATTATTACACCAAATACCCGCATATCCAAAACCCAACAGGTATCTTTAAGCAACCAACAGGCTATATGAAGGTTTTCGAACTTTCTGATTGATTTAAGCATCTGGTAATTATCTGATTCCGAATATCCTTAATTTTTCAATAAAAAAAGAAAACCCGGACAAAGCCGGGTTCTCTTTTTTATTTCACAAATATTATTTCAGATTTTGAAGATAAATCTTTGCGTCTTCTAACTGAGTAATAATATCTCTTCGGTCGGGGGTGATTGCCAATACTTTTTCAAAATCTGAAATGCAGGACCTGAAAGAACCAGTTGCTTTGTTTTTATCGTATAATCCGGGAATTTTTTGTCCCTTAAGCACACCGTAATCCCTATAGGCTACAGCTCTGTTTTGATATAACTTAACATCATCGGCATTCAGGTCTATTGCTTTAGAAAAATCCTTGATAGAAGAAAGCAATAATTTCTCCCTATCGGCATTTGCGATACCCTTTGTATCATTTGCCATAATGCTGCTTGCTTTCCCTCTGTAATAATATGCACTGTTATCTGAAGGCTTTAATGCAATTACTTTGTTAAAAGTATTTACCGACTCCTTATACCTTGCAGAATGATAATAAGAGTAGCCTAACATATACAGGGTATTAACATCATTAGAGTCTTTCGCAAGCGCCTTTTCAAGATTTGAAACTGCTGCTTTGAAATCCCCGTCAATTAAAGCCTTTTGGCCCATTTTGTGGTAAGCGGTCTGAGCGAAAGCGATATTCGCCGACAAAAGAATAATTAGTAAACCTGAAAATGATCTCATTTTAATTGGTGACAGTTTAAATTCCAAGGAATAACGATCCTTTACATTTATTATTTTAAATGTACGAATTTACTTTCTTGATAGAAAAAAACTATGTCAATTAAATAAATTATGTCAGAAAATTTGTCCGTATATTTCTTTTTATCTGCCGATTTTGATCAATACAGCGATTTGGCACATACCTTGCACTTTTAGTTTTCAGGCTGATTTAACCGGCTTCTGAGAAAATTCAACTGTCATAATGACGTTATTAAGATATAGATGAGCAACTACGATAACTTTGATTTCAACCGCACATTGCCTTTAATTAGCGAAGATACCGAGTTCTTTCCACTGATGTCACAGGAAGATGAGGAGGAAATGAACAATGAAGAGACACCCGACATTTTGTCGATTCTGCCTTTACGCAATACCGTATTATTTCCAGGTGTTGTAATACCAATCACGGTTGGCAGGGATAAATCTATAAAACTGATTAAGGATGCTTATCGTGGCGAAAGGATAATTGGTGTCGTATCTCAAAAAGATGTAGGTATTGAGGATCCTGAATTCGAACAGTTAAATCAGGTTGGTACTGTTGCTCTTATCATCAAAATGCTTCAGATGCCTGATGGCAATACTACCGTGATTATTCAGGGTAAACAGCGCTTTCGTCTGAATGAGGAAGTGCAAAGTGATCCTTACATCAAAGCTAGTATACAAAAGTTTGAAGAAGTCCGCCCCAAGGCTGACAAAGAATTTAAGGCTCTAATGGCATCTATTAAAGAGATGGCCATGCAGATCATCCAACTTTCTCCAAATATTCCAAGTGAGGCTGGTATCGCTATAAAAAACATTGAAAGTTCATCATTTCTGATCAACTTCATTTCTTCCAATATGAATGCTGAGGTTTCTGCAAAACAGCAGATGCTGGAAGTTGCTAACCTTCATGATCGTGCAAAAATGGTTCTGGAGCATTTAACCCAGGAACTGCAGATGCAGGAACTGAAGAACCAGATCCAATCAAAAGTGCGTGTTGACCTCGACAAGCAGCAGCGCGATTATTTTCTTAATCAGCAGTTAAAAACGATTCAGGAAGAATTGGGTGGAAATTCCCCCGATCTGGAGATTGAAAATCTGAGAGATCGTGCCGCACTAAAAAAATGGAGTAAAGAAGCCGCGACCCACTTTAATAAAGAGGTTGAAAAACTTGCCAGAATGAATCCTGCGGCTGCAGATTACTCAATACAAATTAATTATCTGGAACTTCTTCTGGACCTTCCGTGGAATGATTTCACGAAGGATAATTTTGATCTTAAACGGGCTTCTAAAATTCTTGAAAAAGATCATTATGGTCTTGATAAGGT
>CAYJAM010000248.1:2861-4512 GCA_964367725.1 uncultured Sphingobacterium sp.
ATTATTCAATCCATAAAAAAAGCTGGCAGTTCAAACCCTGTTTTTGTACTTGATGAAATTGATAAAGTTGGAAATGATTTTCGTGGAGATCCATCATCAGCACTACTTGAAGTACTTGATCCTGAGCAAAATAATGCATTCTATGATCATTATGTAGAAGTAGATTATGATCTATCGAGTGTAATGTTCATTGCAACAGCGAATTCCCTAAGTTCTATTCAACCGGCATTATTAGACCGGATGGAAATTATTGAGGTCAACGGGTATACCATTGAAGAAAAAATTGAGATTGCTAAACAACATCTCTTACCAAAACAGCGGGAACAACACGGCATAAAAGCAAAAGATATTAGCCTTAAAAATCAGGTTCTTGAAAAAGTAATTGAAGATTACACAAGAGAATCCGGAGTACGTGGCCTTGAGAAAAAAATAGGCTCCCTGGTCCGTGGAATTGCGACAAAAATTGCAATGGACCTTGAATATAACCCTGCAGTCAGTAAAACTGATGTGGAAACTTTTCTTGGTGCGCCAATCTATGACAAGGACTTATATGAAGGTAATGAGGTTGCCGGCGTGGTGACTGGTCTGGCCTGGACCCAGGTGGGCGGTGATATTTTGTTTATTGAAGCAAGTCTGAGTCCGGGGAAAGGGAAATTATCACTCACAGGAAATCTGGGGGATGTAATGAAAGAATCAGCTACCATTGCAATGGCATACCTTCGGGCAAATGCACGAAAATTCAACATTGATCATCGGGTATTTGATCAATGGGATGTCCATGTACATGTTCCGGCGGGTGCTACACCAAAAGACGGGCCATCGGCTGGAATTACTATGCTGACGGCATTGACATCCGCATTCACACAACATAAGGTTAAACCTCATCTGGCTATGACCGGCGAAATCACACTTCGTGGCAAGGTATTACCGGTTGGTGGTATCAAGGAGAAGATACTTGCTGCTAAAAGAGCCAATATCAAGGAAATAATTCTGTCAAAATCAAACAGAAAAGATATTCTGGAGATCAAGGAAGATTATATCAGGGATATGCAATTTCATTATGTAAGTGAAATGAAGGAGGTTATTAACTTGGCTTTATTTAAGGATAAGGTAAAGGATGCAATTGACCTGACTGTAAAAGAAACTGCCGGGAATCATACAAAATAGATAATCTTTAACTTTCTAACAGGGTTAAATTTGTAATTGCAGATTTAACCCTGTTTTTCAACACTTTTGTTGAAACTGGGCAGGAAATGAGAAAACATGACAATAAAACACAAAGTCTTCCTAATTACATTATTGTTTGTTTTCAATGCAATAATTTCAAACGCACAAGAAAGTTCCTATAAAAGTGAATTCGGTTTTAGAAGCGAGAATGATTCTTACCTGGCACAAGGTCAGGACCGTTATTATACCAATGGGCTTTTTCTAAAGTTCAGAACTGCCCTGGATCAGTCGGCGCTTAAAAACCCAAAGCTGAATAAAGTAATTTGGGAGCTTGAGGCCGGACAAAAAATGTATAATCCTCAAACGGGAAGCATTCTGGATCCCGATTTCATTGACCGGCCTTTTGCAGCTTACTTATATGGAGGAGGAGCGCTGAACTTTCTTTATAATTCAGAAAGTAATCTCAAACTTATTATTCAGCTTG
>CAYJAM010000249.1:0-4508 GCA_964367725.1 uncultured Sphingobacterium sp.
ATCAAACAAGGCCTATAAAAATCAAAACAATGGATTGAGTAAAACAATCAGGACTACACCTGTGAATCCTACAGGGCAGGACTTTGTAGGAACAACTAATTTTGGCCTCCGAAAACCAAATTATGTAATCATCCACCATACTGCCCAAAATTCAACCGAGCAGACTTTAAAAACGTTCACTTCACCAAAAACTCAGGTTAGCGCCCATTATGTGATTGGCAGGGATGGTGTGATTTATCAAATGCTGAATGATTATTTAAGGGCATGGCATGGTGGAGCCGCAAAATGGGGAAATCTGACTGATATTAATTCTTCATCTATAGGAATAGAACTCGATAATAATGGCTTTGAGCCATTTTCAGAATCGCAAATTAATGGCCTTTTAGCAGTTCTGGCCAATCTCAAGAAAACACATACTATTCCGGCAGCAAATTTCATCGGACACTCAGACATAGCACCTGGGAGGAAAGTAGATCCCAATATTACGTTCCCATGGAAAAAGCTTGCTGAAAATGGCTATGGGCTGTGGCAGGATGAGGTGTTAATAGATTCAGTTCCGGAATCGTTCAACCCGATCGAAGCACTCAGGATTATTGGATATGACATTAAAAATCCGGAAAACGCTATTAAATCATTCCAACTTCACTTTGTGCAGAAAGAATTGACAGGTATTCTCAATGAGGAGGAAAAACAAATTCTCTTCAATCTATATAAAAAATACCTGTAGTATTAAATTCAGGATTTTTGAGATTCTTTTGCCCAGGTATCTTTTAATGTAACTGTACGGTTAAATACCGGTCTGCCAGGTGTTGAATCACTGTCGAGGCTAAAGTACCCCTTACGAATAAACTGGTAACCACGGCCCGCCTCAGAATTCATCAGATCAGGCTCAATAAAAGCATTACTAATCACCGTTAAACTATCCGGGTTAATATAATCTTTAAAATCACCGTCTTCATTAGAAGGATCCTCTACCCTGAACAATCGATCATATAATCGTATTTCTGCTGTTTGTGCTGCTTTGGTACAAACCCAGTGTATTGTTCCCTTCACATGAATTCCACTGGTATCAGTCCCGCTTCTTGATTCAGGAATATAAGTACAATGAACTTCCGAAACATTACCATTTTCATCCTTCACAAAACTATCACAGCGTACAATATAAGCATGCTTTAAACGCACCATCAGGCCTGGACCCAGCCGGAAATATTTTTTGGAAGGCTCTTCCATAAAATCATCACGCTCAATCCATAGTTCAGAACTGAACGGAATGTTCCGGAATCCATCGCCACCCTCCATCTCAGGATTATTTTCACCCTCCATTACCTCGGTCTGTCCTTCAGGATAATTGCTAATGACAAGTTTTAATGGATCAAGTACGACCATTCTTCGCCATGCACTTTTATTCAGATCCTCACGGATACAGAATTCCAGTAAGCTCAGATCTATGAGATTTTCTCGTCGGGCTATGCCAATTCGTTCACTAAAGTTACGGATAGAAAGCGGAGTATAACCACGGCGGCGTAAGCCACTGATTGTTGGCATCCTTGGATCGTCCCAACCACTCACATGATTTTCATTAACCAGCTGAAGCAGTTTCCTTTTGCTCATTACCGTATAATTCATATTCAGACGGGCAAACTCATATTGCTTAGAAGGAAAATTATTTAGCTTTTGGATAAACCATTCATAAAGCGGTCGATGCGGAACAAATTCAAGCGTACAAATAGAATGGGTAATTTCTTCAAGTGAATCAGACTGCCCATGAGCAAAATCATACATTGGATATATGCACCATTGAGCACCTGTACGGTGATGATGTGCATGTTTTATACGATACATCAGCGGGTCGCGCAGATGCATATTGGGCGAAGCAAGATCGATTTTAGCACGTAATACCATGGCTCCATCAGGATATTTTCCCTCCTTCATTTCTCTGAAGAGCTGAAGATTTTCATCTATGCTCCTGCTGCGGGATGGCGTAGGTTTCCCTGCTTCGGTTGGAGTCCCTTTGGCGGCGGCAATTTCCTCAGCCGATCCATCCTCGACATAAGCAAACCCCTGTTTGATAAGTTCGATAGCAAAATCATATAAATTATCAAAATAGTCTGATGAGTACAACTCTTTATCCCATTTAAAACCAAGCCATTGAATATCCTTCTTTATGCTGTCGACGTATTCAACATCTTCGGTTGTAGGGTTGGTATCATCAAATCTGAGGTTGGTCTTACCATTATATTTCGCTGCGATTCCGAAGTTCAGACAAATTGATTTGGCATGCCCGATATGCAAATAGCCGTTTGGCTCGGGAGGAAAACGTGTCAGAACACGCCCGCCGTTTTTGCCATTACGAATATCATCTTCAATGATCTCTTCTAAAAAATTTAATGATCTTTCTTCACTCATAACCAAAATTCGAGGTTGCAAAAATAACAAAATTTATTTGCGGGGACAGCTTATTCGTTCCCGGGACAATTCCGGCCTGTTCCACAAACGAAATGAGACATACAATTCAATTTTCTTTTTACTTTTACATAATATATATTATGACAGAATCCCTAAATCGCCCCATACGGGTATTGGTTGCCAAAGTCGGACTGGATGGTCATGACCGTGGTGCAAAAATAATTGCAAGCTCTCTTCGGGATGCAGGGATGGAGGTGATATATACCGGACTCCGTCAGACACCAGAAATGGTTGTTAATACCGCCCTTCAGGAGGATGTTGATGCTATTGGTGTTTCCATTCTTTCGGGTGCCCACATGACTGTTTTTCCAAAAATCATCCACTTTATGAAAGAAAAAGGTCTAACAGACGTTCTTGTTACTGGTGGAGGAATAATACCTGACGATGATATGAAAACACTTCATGATCTGGGGGTGGGCAAGCTATTTCAACCCGGTACAAATACGGGAGAAATAGTGTCTTACATCAAAAAATGGGTGTCAGAGAACAGAAAGTTCTGATCCCAAATACTTAATTCAAAAATCGGGCAAAGATCAGCCATAATTTTAATTTCCTGAATAATGAACTATTCTAACCTGCTCATCGAAAATCGTGAACGAATTTTATACATTACTATCAATCGCGAAAGCAAACTAAATGCACTTAATAAAGCTACACTTGCCGAACTTCATGATGTAGTTACAGGGTCAGCCCATGATGATGAAGTAGGGGGGCTGATAATTACCGGTGCCGGCCAAAAGGCCTTTGTTGCCGGGGCTGATATTTCTGAATTCGCTGATTTTAATGCTGACGAAGGAAGGGAACTTGCACGCGAAGGACAAATTAAGGTCTTTGATGTCATACAAAACCATTCAAAGCCGGTTATTGCGGCAATAAATGGCTTTGCATTGGGTGGCGGTCTTGAACTTGCGTTGGCCTGTCACATCAGGGTGGCGGCATCCGGTGCTAAAATGGGCCTCCCTGAGGTAAGTTTAGGACTTATCCCTGGTTATGGTGGAACACAAAGACTGACCGAACTAATTGGTAAAGGCAGAGCCATGGAAATGATCTTGACAGCAGATATGATCAATGCGGAAGATGCTTATAGAACCGGACTTGTAAACCATGTGTTTGAGGCTGAAGATCTGCTGACAATGGCAGCTGAACTTATGAAAAAGATAATGACCCGCTCCCCATTTGCCGTAGGATGCGCTATCAGAGCAATCAATGCAGCTTCGGCAGATGGTATTGATGGGTATGAAACAGAGATTTCAGAATTCTCTAATTGCTTCGGATCAGAAGATTTCAGGGAAGGAGTAGCGGCATTTTTGGGTAAAAGAAAGGCAGAATTTACAGGTAAGTAAAAAAATTATAATCAAAAAGTGTAGAAAATATTTCCCAATTATTATTAAAATGCTTAAATTAGCAACATAATCATCTAATTATCAGCCTCTCAGTTTACCTATTATACCTATGAGTAAAATATTAATAATCGATGACGAAATAAACATCGGTATACTTTTATCAAAATTCCTGACCAGGAATGGATTCGAAGTTAAAACAAGTACTAATGGAATCAGTGCTTTGGAGTTAATGACGAAGGAGGAATTTGATCTGGTTCTTTGTGATTTTCGCCTGGAAGACACCGATGGAAGGGAGATGTTAAAAAAGATCAAAACTTCCTATCCCAATACCGGAGTCATTATCATTACAGGCTATTCTGACATAAAACTGGCCGTTGAATTAATTAAAATGGGTGCCTTTGACTATATCTCCAAGCCACTTTACCCCGATGAAATACTGAACACCATCAATAAGGCGCTTGAAGCACAAAAAATAATTAATCAAACTGAAACGAAAGAACCAGAAGCAGAAAAGCGTAGAGAAAACAGCGGAAGCGTAATTCCGGAAGAATTTGTTGCCGGGAAAAGCCCAGCTTCCCTGGAACTTCTGAAACAGATTAAACTGGTAGCTCCAACCAATTACAGTGTTATACTTAATGGTGAGAGTGGTACCGGTAAGGAATCGGTTGCAAAAAGTATTCATTTTAATAGTCCCAGAAA
>CAYJAM010000250.1:0-4505 GCA_964367725.1 uncultured Sphingobacterium sp.
TAATACAGAAATTATTCATTATCATTTTAATTCCATCAATAATCAATTGTACCTTATCGGCTTAGTGCCAGTTTATGATCAAGGTTTGAAACTTAGCGCTACATTCACCGTCTTTAAAGTATCAGATACCTTTACTTTAGAAGAAATATATAAAGGCGGCACAGTAACAGACCCACTAACAATCATCCCTAAATATACAGCAGTTTATGATCAGAAAATTTTAATTGGGATCTCAGATCAAGAATTTTTACTATTTGACCCATCCAGTAAAATTCTATCTAAAGTATACTTGAATAACCAACCAATCAATACATATTTTGATGGATTTTTTACCTATAACAATAAACTCCACCTTAGTACAGACCTTTTATTTACGAGTCAAAAAGTTTATGAAATTTCGGTAATTAAGAGTCGTTAAACAGGTTTGATTCAGGAGGTATGAATAGACAATAAAGCACTGTTATAGGTGAAAAAAGAACTTGAAAATAAACTATTCTGTTAATACCTAACACCTTACCGACGATTCCCTAACAATCAACAAAGGCTCAAGAACAATCTTATCAGGTTCTCCTTCATAGGGATTAGCTTTATTACTCATTTTAAAAAGTAATCTGGCAGCCTCCTCTCCCATCTCGACTGTCTTTTGGTTTATTGTAGTTAAACTTGGGGAAATATGCTCGCTAAATCCCTCGTTTGAAAATCCAACTACCCCCACATCCTCAGGAATCCGGTATTTTTGAGCTTTTAAGGCTTTTATTGCTCCGAGAGCAGTGAAATCTTCTACTGCGACCACGGCATCCGGAACATTTTGAAGCTGCAATAGCTTATCCATACATTCTGTTCCGGATTTTATGGTGTTTTTACCATAAATGATCAGTTCTTCTTCAATAGGGATATTATATTTTCTCAAAGCGTCCAGATATCCGCGTAAGCGCTCATTAAAAATTGGAATATGCTTTAAGCCTGAGATATAGGCAATCCGTTTATATCCGTTTTGAATAAGATGCTCAGTGGCAATAAAACCGCCTTTGTAATTATCTATCGTTACAGTCGGCACAGGAATATTTTCATTGACCGTATCAAATAAGACGAGCGGAATATTGCGTTTCTTAATTTCAAAGTAGTGCTGATAATTTATGGTCTGCTTCCCCATAGTGGCAATGATCCCATCCACGCTCGACTGGATAAAGGTATCTATGCCTTTGATCTCATTCTCGGGCAGTTCATGCGACTGATATAATAAAATGCTATAGCCATTCTGGTTAATAATATTTTCCATGCCGAACACAATGGAACCAAAAAAGCTCTTGTCTGCACTCGGAATAATAACACCAATAATTTTCGTCTGGCCCGACTGCAGGGATGAAGCAATTTTATTCGGCCTGTAATTTAATCTTGCAACTGCATCCTTAACCCGCTGTTTAGTCGTGGCACTAATACCCGGATGCCCGCTCAGGGCTTTTGAAACACCCGAAATCGTCAGGTTCAATTCTTCAGCAATATCCCTAAGCGTCGTTCTTTTTGCCATTCTTTTTAAAATGTATTAAAATGATTTGAAAATTGAAAATTAAAAATATACATTTATTCAAACGTTTGAATAGCTAACAAATCAAATCATTAACCCTATTTAGCATAATCGCTTTACCAGCGATAAAGATACCTTATGATACGAATAAATAAAACTCTGAAGCCTTCTGACCTTCAAACTAAGCTAAAACAATTCTGGAACCTCTCGGGACAAAAGATCATGGATCTGGATAAGAACTATGATGTTTCAAAAGGCTCCCCTGTCTTTACCGTGAAAGGTAAATACAGCACCCGTGGCTGGACGGAATGGACCCAGGGCTTTCAGTTCGGTTCTGCCATTTTACAGTTTGATGCAACAGGGGATAGAGAATTTCTGGAGATCGGCCGTAAAAACACTATAGCTGTGATGGCCCCGCATATCAGCCATATCGGCGTTCATGATCATGGTTTTAATAATGTGAGTACCTACGGCAATCTCCTGCGCTTAATGAACGAGGGCAAAACAGAATATAACGAGTGGGAAAAAGAGTTTTATCAATTAGCACTTAAAATTTCTGGTGCGGTGCAGGCAAGTCGCTGGACAAACATCAAAAATGGCGGATTTATTCATTCCTTTAACGGACCGCATTCCTTATTCGTAGACACGATCCGCTCCTGCCGTGCCTTATTGGTGAGCCATCTTCTGGGTCATGTATTTCAAGCTGAGGGCGATGTAAAGATCAATTTACTGGAACGGGCTATCTTACATCTGAAAGCCACCGCAGATTATTCCGTTTTTTATGGTGAAGGCCGTGACATGTATGATTTATGGGGCAGAGCCGCTCATGAGAGTGTTTTTAACACCAAGGATGGGAACTTCCGCTGCCCGAACTCGCAGCAGGGATATACAGGCTTCAGCACCTGGACACGCGGTTTAGCCTGGGCTATGTGCGGTTTTGCCGAAGAGCTTGAGTGCTTTGAAAAGTTGTCGGATGCTGAACTTGATCTGTTTGGTGGCCGTAAAGAAACAGAAGGCTTTATGCTGAAAGCAGCCAAAGCAACCTGCGATTTTTATATTGAACATACTCCATCTGATGGCATCCCCTATTGGGATACCGGTGCACCTGATCTTCATAAACTGGGTGATTATTTAAATCGTCCGGCGGAACCATATAATGATTTTGAGCCAGTGGATAGTTCCGCAGCTGCGATTGGAGCACAGGGATTACTTCGCCTGGGTAAATATTTGATCAGCAAAGGCGATAAAGAATCGGGCGAGCGCTATTGGCAAGCCGGTTTAACGGTAATGAATACTTTATTTGATGAACCTTACCTGAGCACAGATACAAATCATCAGGGTTTGATCTTACATTCTATTTATCACCGTCCGAATGGATGGGATCATGTACCGCAAGGCAGCAAAATACCAAATGGTGAATCCAGTATGTGGGGAGATTATCATGCGCGTGAAGCTGCATTATATCTTCAGCGGGTAATCAACAATGAATCCTACTTATCATTTTTTGGAGGTTTAAAATGAATCCGGAACAATTAAGGGATCTTTCACGCTTATGTGTTCATACAATAACCACAAAGCCCTGGACTATTGAACAGGCTGCAAAGAACTTTTCTGCGGCAGGAATTGGAGGAATTACTGTCTGGCGGGATGCCTTGAACGGAAGGGATATCAAACAAACGGGGCAAATGCTTCGGGATTCTAATCTGGATATCGTATCACTTTGCCGGGGAGGATTCTTTCCGAATAGTTCAGTTGCAGGCCGGCAGGAAGCAATCGATGATAATCGTAAAGCAATTGATGAAGCCGAAGCATTGGGAGCTCCATTGATCGTTTTAGTCTGCGGTGCGGTGCCCGGGCAATCTTTAACTGAATCGCGTAAGCAAATAAGGGACGGAATTGCGGCTGTTTTGCCTTATGCTGAAGCTGCCGGAGTAAAATTAGCCATTGAGCCTCTCCACCCAATGTATGCAGATAGCCGCTCGGCCATCAATACCCTCGGCCAGGCTAATGATATGGCTGAAGAACTAAACTCTCCCTGGCTTGGAATTGCAGTGGATGTGTACCATTTATGGTGGGATCCCAATCTGGAACAGGAAATTAAACGTTGCGGTCAAAACAATAATCTTTCAGCCTTTCATATCTGCGACTGGAAAAGCCCCAGCCTGGATATGCTCAACGATCGGGGTTTAATGGGCGAAGGATGTATAAATATTAAAGAAATCCGTGGATGGGTTGAGGAAAGTGGTTTTAATGGATTTATTGAGGTAGAGATCTTCTCTAACCTATATTGGAATGAGGATCAATCCGCATTCCTGAAAAAAATTACCGAAGCATATTTGAAAAATTCTTAAGAACAAAACATAATGAAAGTACATAACATAGGCATCATCATGAACGGCGTCACCGGGCGCATGGGAACCAATCAGCACTTATTAAGGTCGATAGCAGAAATAATTAAGCAAGGTGGCATAAAGGTTAGTTCCGACGAAATAATTATGCCTGATCCGATACTGGTAGGCCGTGATATCCATAAATTAGAGAAATTAAGTCAGCTGTCTGGCGTAAAAAAGATGACTACCAATGTGGATGAAGCCCTTGCCGACCCGCATAATATCATTTATTTTGATTCCCAAACCACTGGCAGAAGAGCAGAAGGCGTTCGAAAAGCGGTAAAGGCAGGTAAGCATGTTTATTGTGAAAAGCCGATAGCCATTGATACCAAGACTGCACTTGAATTATACGAGCTATGCAAGGCCGCTGGATTAAAAAACGGGGTTGTGCAGGATAAATTATGGCTTCCCGGAATCATGAAGCTAAAAAGACTTATTCAGAATGGATTTTTTGGGGAAATCCTATCTGTTCGGGGTGAATTTGGTTACTGGGTTTTCGAGGGTCATTCCATCCCTGCACAAAGACCTTCCTGGAATTATCGTAAGGAGGATGATGGTGGTATCATTGTAGATATGTTATGTCATTGGCG
>CAYJAM010000251.1:0-4497 GCA_964367725.1 uncultured Sphingobacterium sp.
TCAAGCAATTCCCCCGCAATTCTTTGCCGCTAGTTCTCTTCTGCCTTGATTATGGCTTTAGCGGCAAGATCCTGCTGTCTGATCATTTCGCTCTGAAGTCTGCTCTCCTGCATTATCTTGTAACGGTTATAAAGCAGAATAGCAATGAAAACAAGGAGGATCAACACGCCGATCACTATAAAAATCATTATATTTCTTTTCATAAGCTGGAGTTTTTGCAGCTGATTTTCAGCATCAAGAATTTTTATCTGCTGCTCTTTTGTAGTTGCTTCAAGTTGCTTTTGAAACAACAGATCTTTTTGTTGTTTCAGGTTAAGATCCTGGTTGCTGATTAGCAGACGATTGGTTTCCAGTTCCAGTTCGTTGTTACTGAGTAGAAGATTGTTCCTTCCTAATTGAAGTGCCTGTATTTGGTTCTGTTTTTCAAGCAGATTAATAGAATAATCTTTCTTTTCAGTTTCATACTTCGTCCGAATTTCATTCAGATTTTTGTTGTTCTTTTCATCGAATATTATCCTGCTTAAACTATCCTTAGCAACAATAGCATGAAATGCTGCTTTATAATTACCCGCACTTCTACTGTAATCTGCGAGGGAGGAATATATTTTTTCGAGCGCATAAACCTGTTTTGTTTCTATTGACAGGTCTTTGGCTTTTAATGCTAACTCTGCTGCTTTTGCGGGATTCCCCTCAGCATTATAAAGCACTCCCATGTTTTGATAAATGATACTTAACTTTGGGTTATCTCCATATTCAATAGCTAGTTTTTCAGCTTTTAAAAAATAATTAAGACTTTCATTAAAAGCCCTATTTACCTCCCAAACATACTCTCCCATATTTATATTAATGGAGATCTGACTTTTGATGTTTTTAAATTTTTCTGCTAGTTTTAAGGCTTCAGCATATGTTTCCAGGGCTAAGTTCTGCTGTTTACTTTCAGCATAAGCAATCCCCAATGAGTTATAAAAATTTGCCCTGCTGGCCTCATTATTGATTTTTTTGGAAATGGCAATGGCTTCTTTTAAATAATCTATTGCATCTGCTGGTCTCTCCTGCTGAATTAATATATTTCCAATATCGCCAAGACAACCCGCCTGCGCTTGTAGGTTCCCTAATTCTTCATAAAGTTTCAAAGCCTCAAGACAAGTTTGCAAAGCAAGGTCATATTTGCCCATTTGCGAAAGCGGCAAGTTTTTATTTTGTTTGGCTTTTGCTACGGTTAATTTATCATTTGCCTTGATTCCAAGTTGTTCGCTAATGCCGAAATACCGCAAAGCGGTATCAGGGCTCGATGTGAAATGTTTTATAATTCCTTTGATGTTCCAGCCAACAGCCTCAAAAATAAATTTATTGTGTTTTTGGCTTAATCGTATCAAAGTATCTGCCACCTGGTTACTTCTTTTCGCATCAGAGTAAATAAGATCTTTCGCTAATTGTGTTTTTACATTAAGGGTATTGTCTATATTATTATCCTGTGCGAACAGATCGCAATTGCAAATGAGAACAATATATATACATAAAACAGGGAGGAGGGATTTCTCTTTAAAATATAGCATGTATAAAAATATAATTAAAGATAAACTTCACAAACCTCCCTGAAAATTGCGCTCCTATAAATTATAACCAGTAATTGTTTTGCTGCTTTCTTTGTAGAAAATAAGGTTCTCTGAATCATCAGAAAGGTAGTCGGGTTTTTTGTCTTTCAGCACAACTTTTGCTTCAACAGCTCCGGTATCCTTGTTTACTCTTACCAGGCCATATCCACCTTCTGTGCCTTCAATGTCAGTTAGAATGACTTTGTAATTTTTGGCATCCTGACTGGCTTTAAACCTTCTGTTCATATCTGATGCAGCAGCTGAGCCCAGGTTTGACCAGCGATCAGCACTTGCCATATGACTGTTATAGGAGCTTGTACCAGTACCAGCCAATCCTGCCTGGAAGCCTTGAGAAGCAGAGTTGCTCACAGAAATTGCGATTGCGGCTACATTCATGATTTTATTTGCCAGACTGGTTCCCGGCGCCTTCTTAAATACATGATAGATTTTATTCCCATCCCAATCAAATAATGCTAGATTTTGGGAAGAGCTTACAAGAACTCCCTTCTCACGAATCTCTATGGCATCAGGAATTTCATCATTTCCGAATTTCAGGGCTTTTCCAAGGGCTTTATATTCACCATTTGTATTATCCATTATATGTAATTGATTATCAGCCCAGAAATAGGTTTTATCACCTTTGTCAACCCCTATGCCGCCACCAATTTTATAGCTCAATGATTTTGCCCACACATCTTTTCCAGTCTCAATATCTTGTATGTTTAATTCTTTATTTGTTCGATAGATCAATCCCTGCTTATTCTGTCGTATATCTAAAATTTGCCCTGATACCTTCATCTCACTTTTAGATACAGGTATTCCTGTATTAATATCAATGATGTTGACATAATTGTTCCCAGATTCTTTAGCAGATGCCAGAGCAAGGTTGTTGCCATTAAGCTTGAGGGCGGTAACCTGACCTTTTAGCGTTACAGGATTCCATTTTTGCTTACCTGTTTTGTAATCCAAAAGCAAGAGTTCTGCTCGTTTATCATTTGTAGTAATAACAAATCCTGTCTCATGAAATAGTAATCCGGCTAAAGGATCAGGAAATTTAACTGGTTCCCAGGCTAATTTACCGCTCGCTAAATCGAATGCAACGATATTTTCATTACTGTAATAGTATGCAATATCAGGTTGTTGATCCAGGATTAGAAATTTACCATAAACAGCATCAGCAGCCTTAGCCATTCCATCACGCATACTTCCGCCCATTCCTCCAAGTTTACCCGCTGAGCCTGCCGCCCCTGCAGCTTTTCCAACACTTCCCAGTCCGGGCAGCTTTCCTAAATTTCCGGCAGTTCCCATTAAGCCACCGCCTTTGTTATCCGCGGCTTTTGTACTCTCTTTATCATCAACCTCCTCAGAAACTTCTGTAGCAAGTGTCCCCTTGTCAGTTTCCGTCTTAAAATCAGTATTCCAGATTACGGTACCACTCTTTACATCAATCCGGTACAATCTTTTGCCTGTTGCCATTAAAATAGATTTTTCATCAATAGAAAGTGGTTTTGCTACCAACATTTCATTAGCACTTTCAAAAATCTTTTTCAATACCCATTTTTTTTCTCCACTAATAGCATCTACAAAAATTATTGAAGGTGAATTGTCAACATAAGCAGTAAATATAATTCCACCTAAAGAAGGCACCGTATATCGCTTGTTAACCATTTTCAACCCCATATTCTTTGTGTCGGCAATTATTTTACCAGTGCTGACATCCAATATGATCTGTTGCATATTCATTATCCCACCCGTTACTATGGCTATAAATGGAGAATTGCTAATTGGATTATAGTTCTCTGTAGTAAGATTTTTAAGCATTTCATGTTTCCATGCAATTTTTCCACTTGAAGGATCGATACCATAAAGTCCACTATTTGTTGCGGCAATTACCTTTCCGGTAGGACTTAGCTTGAACCAATCTATATTTCCATCAAACTCAAGACTCCATGTCTTTGGGTTTATTTTGCTATTATCTGTGCTTGCTTCAGTCAGGTCGCTATATGAACTTTCCGATACCGTTTTAGGACTTGAGTTTTCACTCTTCTCCTGTACCTTTTCGGTTTTATCTTTGTTTACAAGTCCTTTAAGTTTGCCAAATTGGGCTGATGCAGGAATAGCTACTGTAAAACCACAAATTGCCAGCAATAAAATTTTTTTCATAATGGGATTTTTCTTTTGAATTTCTTTTGTAAAATTAGCTGTGCTATCGCGCCGTAGAAATCCCCTTCACGCGGTATTTTGAGGTACCCACTGGTACTTAGAAAGAGAAGATTTATTATGAATTTAAAAGATTCTCAGTGACCATTTGGTTTTACCTTAGATATTCTTTGAAAGAGGAATTTCCTGAGTAGGAAATTTTTTAAGGATGCTTGCTTATAAATCTTAAATAACTTAAAGGCAAATAAATTGATAAGCCATAACGCCCTGTAATAATGTAAGCTCTATTCTAATATAAATAAAAAGCCCTGAATGATTTTCATTCAGGGCTTTTTACCTTTCAGCTTTTATCTTTCAGCTTTCCTTACCTTGACTTACTCTGAGCTTTTGATTTAGGCTGACTAAACTGTGGTTTGCCCTTTGTCATAATTTCAGGTGCCCCAACCAGAGTCATTGCAGATCGGAAACCCATTTCTGCACTTGTTTCATCCTGTTGCATAAATCTTCTGGTAGCAGGATTGAGCCAGTAAGCTCTGTCATTCCATGAACCACCTTTATAAACCCTTGAACGATCATTTACTAGTGTAGTAACTCCGTAAAGATCAGTTACAACAGTATCCAGATGACCACGGAAATCAGGATTGTATGGTTTCCCGGCAATGGCAGATGAATCAACGGCTGCAGCATCATTTTGTAACTCTGCCCATTTTTGTTTTTTACCTGTTTTAGCAGGATCTTTTAT
>CAYJAM010000252.1:0-4482 GCA_964367725.1 uncultured Sphingobacterium sp.
TTCATTCTGATCAGGAGAGAAACTTTATAGTGTCAGTATTCTGTAGAGACGATACTATTCAAGTCTATGAGGTTGCAGATAAAAATTCAGGAAGAACTTCTTGCAAATTTATGGAAAGACAAAAGGTAAAAAATCCATACACAAACAATTACTATACTCCAAAGGACTTTGTTAAAGGAAAAGACATTTACCTTAATAACTATATTTTCAGACTAATAGAATGTGATGAATATACTAAAAAATTCATGATCGACAACCCAGAAATATTCTTGGACTCAGACTTATCATCTGTAATTAACAGAATAAGACAAGGCTCTGTTAACTATAAATCATTGGAAGATTATAGTTTCTCCTCCTACAAAGCATATCTTTCCAATAAAAGAACCATTTTAAAAAGAGAAGAAGTTTTAGAATGGTTTGGGGGAATTAATTGCTTTATTGAGGCACATATGTTAATAATAAAGACGCCCGACCAATTTTAAAAGTATAACGCCTAGATAAATTCGCCCGGATAAAGCGACTGACGAATTTATCTTGCATGATGCCTAGGTAAATTCGTAAGTCTTAAACTACTCTTCCCTGCTCCAGTTTCAGGGAATGTGTAATACAGTCAGGCATTTCATGCTGATAATGGCTAACGTAAATCAGACTCAGATTACTAATTGAACAGATTTCATCTATGAGATCTTTAAACTGTTCCTGCTGCGCAAAATCGAGTCCGAGGCAGGGTTCATCCAGAATCAACAGAACCGGATTCTTGACCATTGCCCTGGCAAGCATGCAAATTCGCTGAACACTAATTGGAACATTACGAAACATCTTATTGGCATATTCTTCAATCCTTAATAGTTTCATCCAACGTAAGGAAGCTTCGGCTTTTGATCTACTTGAAACACGAAACAGACCAAGCGTATCATCAAATCCGGATTCTATGACCTGAAGACAGGTATTTCCTGTCGGGAAATACTGAAATAACTCGGGCGAAACATAGCCGATCTTCTTTTTTATTTCCCAGATACTTTCGCCAGTCCCTTTGCGCTGGTCGAAAAGAATAATCTTATTGGCAAAAGCCTGCGGATTATCACCATTGATCAGGCTTAATAAAGTTGATTTGCCTGCCCCATTATGCCCGATCAGCATCCAGCGTTCCCCCTGCTTCATTTGCCAGTTTACCTGATCAAGAATCAGTTTATCGCCATACCTGATGCTGACGTTTTCCATCCCGATAATAGTTTGATAAAGAGGCCATTGTGTCTGTGAAAGCAGTTGCTTCAATTCATCCCGGTTAATCTTGTCTGTTGTACTTAGGTATAGATTCTCCGGATTAAACTGATCTGAGGGAACCTTATTGATTATTTTACCCTGGTCCAGAACCGCAACATGGCTTATAGCCTCCGGTATTTCTGCAGGTGTGGTAGCCATGATAATGCTGATACCCGAATCAGAAATTTCCCGGAGAAGCTCATTAAAATCCTGGCGGGCCCCAATATCCAGTCCGTTTAATGGATTATCGAGTAATAATAATAAGGGATTTCTAATCAATGCAGCAGCGATCAGCAGTCGCTTCGTTTCACCATTGGATAGTTTGATTAATTGTTTATCAAGCAGAGGCAGCAATTGCAGTCGCTCTGTGACCCTCTTAAAATTCCAGAAACCTGCCGCTTGAACTATCTTAATTGAGGAAAGATAATCTGCTACGGTATCCGCATCCTCAGAATCACATGAATTAAAGCGCTGCTGATAGTAGAAGTCGCTGGTGTTTGAAAGATTCCTGAATTCATGTCGGGCAGAAACCTGAGCCATCAGTTTATACCTGTTAAAAAAGGGATCATCCTGATGGTGCACATGAATAGAACTGTCAAAATAGGGATAGTTCGCTTCTCCCCTTGCCATTGAGGCCTTTCCCATAATAAAATCCAAAAGAGTGCTCTTCCCGGAGCCACTTTTTCCAATCAAGGCCCAGTTCTGTCCCTTCTCCAGGTCAAAATCTAGCCCTTCGAAAACAAGGGAATTATATTGACGGATGCTAACGTTACGGAATGAGATTAGGAGATTATTCACAGAAGAATTATAAAACCTGAAAGGTCTCAAAACTATTGTTTTCAGCTTAAAGAACAAAGGAGAATATAGCGCATTAAATTTTGCTGGACATGGTGCTTGTCAAAATTAATTTGCAATTACGAAAAGTTCGTAGTATGTTTACGAAAAGTTCGTAGATATGGAGAAGTTAACCCCAAATGAGGAAGAAGCAATGCAGGTAATCTGGAACCTATGCAGTGGGACCATTAAGGATTTCCTGAATGCGCTATCGGAGCCAAAACCACCCTACACCACTCTCGCCTCTACGGTAAAAAATCTGGAGAAGAAAAAGTTTATCTCTGCAAAGAAAGTTGGGAATACCTATGTGTATGCGCCAAAAATTAAGGAAGAGGAATACAAGAAAAAATTCATGGGGGAGTTTGTAAACGATTATTTCAGTAATTCATATAAGGAACTGGTAAGCTTTTTTGCGACACAGGAAAAGATCAGTACCGATGAATTAAAAGAGATCATTGAGATGATCGAGAAAGGAAGGAAACCATGATGCCCGAACTCATTATTTACCTGCTAAAAGTGAATTTATCACTATTAGTGTTTTATTTTGGCTACCAGCTTTTTTTGAAACAATTCACTTTCTATTCACTAAACCGGCTCTACCTGTTACTTGGTCTGATTTATTCGAGTCTTTATCCTCTGATAAACATCGCAGATCTGTTTAAAAGCAATCCCGAAATCAAACAGCAGATCAGTAGCATAAGCCCCGACTGGCAGTATTCAGTCAATTATGTAAATAACACATCCCCGGTTCCCGACAGCATATACTGGCAGGTAGTTATCCTAATATTCTGGACCGGTGTAACCCTGATGATGGTACAGCTGATCATTCAATTGATCTCCCTTGTAATCCTGCACAAAAAATCTGAACCTGCAGTTTCAGGTAATTATAATTTTAGAATTGTGCGCAAAAAGGTGAACCCATTTTCATTCTGGAAAACCATTTACCTTAATCCTGAATATCACGAGCCAAAAGAACTGCAATCTATTTTAGAACATGAACAGGTTCATGTCAGGCAATTACACAGCATGGATGTTCTTCTCGCCGAACTCTGCACTGTTTTCTGTTGGTTCAATCCGGCCGTCTGGCTGATAAAAGATGCGATACAAGCGAACCTTGAATTCATAACCGACTTACAGGTACTTAATTCTGGTATTGATAGTAAGGAATATCAATATGCATTGTTAAAGATCAATGTTCTGCCGCAAAATGCACTACCTGTGAATAACTTTCATTTATTGACCATAAAAAGAAGAATAGCCATGATGAACAAGAGACAATCAAAGCAAATCAAAAAAGGGATTTACATCCTGCTCCTGCCGGCCATCATGTGCCTGGTACTTATCGTTACAAATTCTAAGGCCGCATTAAACGGCTGCCAATTGGGTAGTGTTATCGCCAATCTCCCGCAGATGCCAAAGATCATCGGTATAAACAGCGAGCTAACAGCAGAAGGTATAAGATCTTCAGAAAGTGTAGTACTTCAGAATAAGAAACAGACGGTCGATAACTCCAAAGCATCAATGCCGGCAGATACCACAAAAACCAAAACCGTTCTTGTTAAATTCAGCGCAGACGGTGATAGTTTGAATACAGGTGGTAAAAGGCCAATATATGTAATTGACGGAATAGAACATTCCAACCCATCGATGTTAAATCCAGAAAACATCGCTAAAATAACCGTTCTTAAAGGTGCTGCCGGCACTGTTCAGTATGGCGCCTCAGGCAGTAACGGGGTTATAGAAATCACTACTAAAACTTCCGGAAAGCCAGCTTTACCTGATGCTCAATCAGGCACTACTATTACTCTCAGGCAGGCTCAGAGCGAAAAAGTATCACTCGGAGGTTTAAATAACAATGAGCTGATCCTTCTCAATGGAAATGAGGTAGAAAAATCAGTGCTAAACGATCTGTCAGTAATGTCAATTGCTACGATAGAGGTATTCAAAGGCGAAAAAGCATTAAATAAATTCGGTGAAAAAGGCCGTAATGGAGTGATTGTAATTACGACGAAAAAGGATAAATGATTTGAAGGCAAACGCGGCACGCTAGTAACGGGGGTGGAATGGTTTGGATTTTTAAGAAAAAGCGGGGTACTAATGGGAAACACACGCGGCAGGCGTGCACTAGCGGAGAGTTAGGAGTTTCCAGCCTTCGCTGATCGAACCTTGTAAGATGTATTACCGGAGGTTCTCGCTTTCGCGAGAGCCGATAGTTATCGGCTGACAATTGTGATTGGGGAGTAAGGAGATTCCAGCCTTCGCTGGAATCGCAATGCTGAACCGCATGATAGATGATGTAAGCCTTTTACTCATTTTTGCCTTTATGTATTTGGGGGATTACAATTATGAATTTTGCCTGGGATTGGTTCTTTAAATTTGTTGGTA
>CAYJAM010000253.1:0-4479 GCA_964367725.1 uncultured Sphingobacterium sp.
CTGATGACGGGGCCTGCGGTGACGGTGTTTGAAGGCGAAATCACCCTGCCGCCGCTTTAAATGGGCTGGTGGAAGTGGGCTAGTGGAATTGGGGCTGCTCAGGCAGGTTTACCGTACACAGCCCCCACCCTAGCCCTCCCCCACAAGAGGAGGGGAAAAAACCCGTCAAAAGCGGGCTTAATGCATGGGCAGCCTAAACACCGTGCCTTGGTTACTGGTGCCGCCATTCACGGTCGTGCCGTACAAATACCCACCATCAATCAGCAAGCCCCCTATAGGGTTAGCAGCATCACCCCCGCCCGCAAAGCTGTAGAGCACGGTTATTACCCCGCTACTCGTAATTTTGAACACTGTGCCAGTATTACTGGTGCCGCCTTCGACAGTAGCTCCATAGAAATTACCCGCCCCATCGCGCACCAGAGCCGCGCCAGGGCCGGCACCATCACCATGACCACCTTTGATCAACATATCAATTTCCTGGGCCTGAACAGCTGACTGAGCCATTAAGCATAAGCTAAAAAGAAAGATGCTTGCGTACGCTCTGATTTTTATAATTACATTTTTAGTCATCATATATTTGTTTAAGTGTTTAAAATTCAATTTAGGTAATTTCGATTAACTAGCAAGCGGAGCCCCTGATGGAACAAAAATCTTTTGCTTTGGACCCATCTTTTTATCCCTTACTGCCGTAAATTTGGCACTTCTGTATTCTCCCATAAAAATACTTCCGGTCATCTGATCACCGGAAACTGTACCTGTAAAAGTATAAGGCACATGGTCTCCGATAAGCCTGAGCGAACTTTGAAGTCTGATCTGATTCCCTTCGATACTTCCGGTTAAATCACTCACAGCAAAAGTTGTTTGATGTCCCCCCTTAATCCAGTTTCCATCCTGTTCTATAAAGAGTTTGTGTTTTGCTGTACTGCTTGAGAATTTTACGTCCACATCCCAACTTCCTGCCAAACTTTGAGCAGGAGCTTGCATTTCTGTTATAATTGGAGATCTTTTAGCTGTTAAAATTTTATAAATTTTATCTGCAGCTATTTTTTCTTCACCGGCTTGCATACCTATGGTTGTAACTGCAATCCCGTTAACATTTGGATCCTTCCCTCTTCCACCACCTGCGGCTACTGCAATTCTTGGTTTTGTTCTGGCTAGTTCATCAGCCATTTCAAGTCCGGTGATGTTAAGCACATCCTTATCCCAGCTTATGACAACTTCCGGCGACACATTAGACAATCCGGATTGGGTTGACGGAACATGAATCATTGTTTGAACACTTTTAATGCCTGAGACTTTTTTAATTATATGATCAAGGTAGGAATACCATTGTTTCAGTATCGCATCATGATCAATTTCTTTCCAGGCTCTTACTGCTGCCACCATACCAAACATTTCGTCGCGATCTACTTTATTATCCCTGCAAGGCCCATGGTGAGGAGAACTTGCCAGCCATGCAGAGGAAAGAATTTCCTTATTGCCAAGAATCAATCCGCAAGACTGTGGCCCGCAAATTGCCTTACCACCACTATAAGCAACAATTGTTGCACCACGCTTCAAATGAACCGGAGGGAATGTTAGTATTTCATTGGCTGCATCAAAAAGCACCGGTATATTTTTGGTCTTAGCAACCGCAACAATATTTTCAAGAGACATGGGAGCACCTGTCCATGACCGGTCTCCGTTCACTAAATATATCATTGCAGTTTTGGGATTTATCGCATTCTCAAGTTCCTCCATAGAATTAACATTAACCATGGTTACCCCAATATTTCTGATGGCATGATCATAAGCATTACGTGAAGTGCTGGGAACAATTACTTCTGTTTTTTCGAGCCCCTCCAGATTCGGGATACGAACCAGTTTCTCAGGATCCCCTCCAGCCACCACAGCTGCCGTTACAAGTTTTAATCCTGCAGCACAACCAGCTGATACAACTCCCCATTCTGCACCGGTCAGATTGGCAAGTTCCTGACCAATACCGTCTGCTACCTCGTCCATTTGAGCGAAGTTTCTAGATGCCTCCTCCATTGCAACTTTAACTTGAGGCCGCTTCAAAGAGCCTCCAATAATTGTAAAAATTCCACGGCAATTTATAACTGGCTCAATACCATGCCTCCTGTATATATTATTTTTATCCAAAAACGACTCTAATGTAATTTCTACAGGACTACCCGTATTGAATGGTGCAGCCGAAAGGTTATTGGCAAGCGGTGATGCGAGCGAGGAATTAAATGGAATGGCGCTGCCTGCCAGCGGCAGTAGTGACAAAGTCTTAAGAACATTTCTACGTTTCATTTTTACAGTGTTTATAAGTTTATCGGGCTAAAAATGCCCTGCAATAGTTTCAAGCAATATGTTGTAATTTAAAATTCTGTTTCAAAAGATCCAGACATTTCAAATCTCTATTATCATCCATTTTCTGTGACCTGACGTATTACACGCAGCCAGTTCAATCCGAGAATTTTACGAATACGCTGCTCGGAATACCCCAGCTTCTGCATTGCATAGGTCATTTGAGGATAATCACTCACATCCTTTATTTCTCTTGGAAGTGGTGGCCCTCCATCGAAATCAGAACCCAGGGCTATATGATCTTCTCCAACCAGTCGAACTCCATAATCAATGACTCTTGCCAATTGATCGGTTCCCATCCAGACCTCATCAGGAATTACTTCTTTATGAACAAAGGGCAGACCTTTGGAAATTGACCGATCCACTTCTTCTATGGTCAATGATTTTCTACTTTTTGGCTCTGCTTTTGCAGCAAACAAGGTCTGGCGTTTAGATTCAACCCATTGAGCATATTTAGGATTATTGAAACTGCTCCCAAATTGTATTCCGATTACGCCACCTTTTGCTGCTAAAGCTTTTGCACAGTCATCAGTAATACACCTTAAACTGTTTACAATTCCACGGAAACCACCATGACTATAAATTACAGGCTGCTTACTCGCTTCAACCGTTTGAAGGATTGCATCATCTGATGCATGAGCTACATTTATAAGCATCCCAAGCTTATTCATTTCAGCGACAACATCACGTCCATGGGCATTTAGTCCAGCCCAGCGTTTCTCTCCATAACAGGAATCGATAAATGCGTTAGTTTCATTATGAGCAGTTAACTGCACTGAACGTAGTCCTAAACGGTAAAGACTCCTCAATATATTCAGATCCCCATCGAGGTCAAATCCTCCTTCAAGGTCCAAAAAAGCAGCCATCTTTCCTTTTCGATTTATCCTGACAATATCTGAAGCTGTATGAGCGAGTTCAATAAGATGACTATTCTTCTCTATTTGTGCAAGCGCCAGTTCAACAACACGGAAGGTATTTTTCACTTCATGACGATCGGGATAATAAGGCTCCGGAGTATAACAGGAGAAGAACATCGCGTCAAGCCCACCCTCAATAGCTCTTGGAATATCAACATGACCATCCGGATAGCGATCTCCTATATCAAGTCCCACTAATAACTGTCTGGTCATCATATGAATATGACCATCCATGACAAAAGCCTTTTTGTGTAAATCAGAATTCCATAAATTACCTGATACAGGTTTAAATAAAGTTCCGGACTCATCAATAATTGAATTTTCCCAATTGGTAAAAGGAGAAAATTCAGCTATTGGCAGAATCGTTAAGCACTTTATGACATCCCTGCGTTTCATGTATTTTATTCCAAATTAAACCCAAATAACAGGCAATTGTTTTCTGTATTTGAAAATGAGCCTACCTCAGGGATAGCCCTTTAAATATGCTACTGATATGAGAGAAAGAGTTTCTTTATTTTTCTTTTTCAATATAGAAAAAAACAAAATAAGCCATGCTCATATGTGAATCATGATAAAATATTACATTACCCGGCCAGGCTTCGATTTTAGAATTCCGGCATTATTATGTTAAAATAAGGGATACCGTGAATGAAATTCACAGCATCCCTTTATTTTTCTTAAGCTAAATTATAGCCTTATAAATGCAGATTACCAGCCAGTATTTTGGGTCAATTTAGGATTGATATCCATTTCCAGCTGAGGGATTGGGAATAAAGCATGCTTAGCTGTATATCCAATTGGACCTAATTCCTGAATAGCTAAACCCCATCTTCTCAAATCATTAAAACGGATGAATTCAAACATCAATTCCACTTGTCTTTCCTTATTAATAGCAGTGAACATGGTGGCTTTTGTACCTGTATCAGTAGCGGTTAAAGCAGGCATATTAACTGAAGGTCTGGCACGAACCTGATTTACAGCAGCTCTCGCCTCAGTTAACTTGTTAAGCTCATTTGCTGCTTCAGCATACATCAATAATACATCAGCATAACGAATGATAGGATAGTTTATGCCATTGCTGTTGACATACATGATTGGCCACATACCCTTTTTTACTGCATAGCCGGTTGCTGACCACACAGCACTAAATGTTGCAAGAGCTGAACTAACATTCGGAGCGAATGTATCGCCTGGTCTAAAGATTGAC
>CAYJAM010000254.1:0-4479 GCA_964367725.1 uncultured Sphingobacterium sp.
AATTAGGTAGATGAGCAGAAAAGAAATCAGTAAAACCGAGCCCAGAGCACCGAAACTATCATTTTGTCTTTTAATATCACTTCCCCAGGTCATTTGCACATCGCCAGGCAAGGGATTTGCCTTTAGGTAAGCCACTACATCGTCAGCAACTGTACCTGAGGGACGTCCCAATGCATCCGCAGTAAGCGTAACAGCCGGCTGTCTGTCTTTCCGTTCAAGTAAAGATGCGGTACTGCTTTGCTCAATACTTGCAAACTGAGAAACCTCTACCGGTATACCCATCGGATTGATAACTGTTAAACGCTTCACATCATCATAATTTTGACGACTAAACTGATCCAGCCAGATTCTGACCGGGTATTCAGTGCCATTTTCGGTTAAGGTTGCATCATCATTTCCGGTAAAGGCAGTTCTCAATGCCATCCCCACATAGGCAGTATTTAAGCCCAAACGCTGCATCTTGTCCTTATCAGGTACAACCTTATATTCGGGACTACCGGCCTCAACTGAAAGACGTACATTATCCGCACCTGGAATTTGCCCGATAGCCGATTGCATTTGGGCTCCGGCCTTCATCACCATTTCCTCATTACTGCCACTTAAAGTAAGCTCAATCGGAGCTGAACGTGGAATCAAACCCAAAGAGGCCATTGAATAGTTAAGTCCCGGGAATTTCACTTGCAACTCCTCCCGGAGCTTTTTCATAAACTCCTCAGTAGACTGCCTGACTCTGTCTGATGCAGGTTTCAACTGAATGGTAAACTCAGTTTTATTGGCAGAGCCCTGTCCTAAACTTCCAATTCCTGTGCTCGGCCCTCCCACATTGCTAAACACCGTTGCAACAGCAGGGTTTTTCAATATGAAAGTTTCTATCTTGTTTGAAACCTCATTATTTTGTTCCAGAGCCGTTGATTTATCAAATTCAAGATTCATTCTGAATTTACCCTGATCACCAGTAGAAATAAGTTCTTTTCCAATAATACCCTGTTTCATGATTCCCAAAGTCATCACAAATAACAGGAGTACAATACCGGCAAAAATTAATTTATGACTTAATACCCATTCAAGTGCTCTTCCGTACCAATCGGTAAAGCCCTTCAGCTGGCGCTCGAACCAGAGTAAAAAACGATTGAAAAAATTACTTGGCTTCAAATCTTCCTTGACACCAATTCGAGATGCCAGCCAGGGTGTCAGTGTGAATCCGACCAGTAAACTGGTTAGTGTAGAGGTGATAACAACAACTGAAAACTGTTTAAGCATATCGGCTACAAAGACCTGCAAAAATAGGATAGGTAAAAATACCACCACGTCGACAAGTGTTATTGACAATGCAGAAAAACCAATCTCCATTCTGCCCTCCATCGATGCCTTGCGTTTTTCTTTTCCCATATCCAGATGCCTCTGAATATTTTCCAATACCACCGTAGCATCATCGACCAGAATACCGATAATCAATGACATAGCCAGCAAAGTCATCAGATTGAGGGTATATCCCAATAACCACATCACAGCAAATGCAGTAATCAGTGAAGTTGGAATTGCCACAAGAACAATAAATGAATTTCTGAAACTGCGAAGGAATAAAAGCATGACCACTGAAACCAAAATTACAGCAAGAATCAGGTCGAATATCACTGAATCAACAGCTGCTATTGTATTATCCGTACTATCGGAAGCAATGATAAAACTAATTCCCTGAGCTTCATCCTGTTTCTCGATAAACTTGAATTTCTCCCGAACTAGTTTTGAAACATCCACTGCATTTGCATCCCCCTGCTTCTTTAACAGAAGTCCGATTCCATTTTGTCCATTATATCGGTTTATAGAAACAGCCTCTTTAATCCCATCTGTTACTGCAGCAACATCCTTTACATAAACCGGACTACCAGGTAATGGCATCGCAACCTGAACGTTTTTAATATCCTCAGGAGAATTAAACTTTCCGCTTAATCTCACCGAGCTCGATTCTTTATCAGTTTGTACTTTACCTGAAGGCAGGTCAATTCCTGAACGATTTATGGCCTCAACAACCTGAGATAATGAAATTTTATAAAACTTGAGTTTATCTACATCTACTTTTACCTGAACTTCCCGTTCTTCACCACCGAGTATAGTGATCTCTGCAACACCCTTAATCTGCTGAATTTGAGGCAGATACTCATCCTTCATTTTCTGATAGAACTCTGTGGCAGGCATCTTACTATTGGCACTAATTGACATAATTGGAAGGTCGTTTGGCGAAACCTTGCTCATTACCGGACTTAAAATATCTTCCGGAAGATCTTTTCTGATATTATCAATATAGCGCTGGGCATCCTGCATGGTTTTATCCAGATCGGTTCCATATTTCAGGTTGGCAATGATCACAGATGCATTTGGCAATGATTTGGTTACCAGATAATCCACCCCTTCAACATTAGAAAGCGCATCTTCAATTTTTCTTGAAACGGATGTCTCAACTTCCTCAGGCTCTGCCCCGGGATAGCCTGTTTTTATCACTACAACCGGCTGATTAAAATCAGGCATCAGCTCATAGCTGAGATTCTTATATCCAATGAAGCCTAAAAGTGCAAATACACTGAATAGAACAATGATAAGCGAAGGTCGTTTGATTGAAATTTCTGTAATATTCATAATTCAGCGATTTTATCTTACCTGTACATTAGCCCCATCAAAGAGATTGATCATACCCCCGGTAATAATTACATCACCCTGGTTTAAACCTGAAGAGACCTTACTGGTATTCTTCACCTTAGCTCCGATCACAATTTTTTGTAAAACCGCCTTTCCATTCCTGATCAGGTATATTTGAGGCTGCTCTGAGGAGCCCAGCAATGCAAATGAAGGAACAAAGATTCCCTGCTCAGCTTCAGGGTTTTTCAGAACTACTTTCCCGAACATGCCTGATTTTATCTTTAAATCTGATGTATTATTGACCATCAATTGCACCGGAAAGCTGTTTCCAATATTGGCTTTACTTCCAATCATTGCAACTTTAGCCGAAAAATCAAGATCAGGGTAGGCATCTGAACTAACAGAATAGGTCTGATTCAATTGAAATCGATTTAAATCAGCTTCAGGAGCATTGACAATAAACTTCAGGATAGAAATGTCTGAGATCTGCATTAATGGGATACCCGGTGAAGCAAATGCCCCAACTTCACTTAGTTTGGCCGTTACAATACCAGAAAAAGGTGCCCTGATCGTTGATTTATTTATTTGCTCCTGAAGTGAAGCGATCTGCACCTTTGCAGATCTTAAACCCAATTCTGCTTTTTCAAGCTGTACTCCCTGAATGGCCTCGGCTTTAACAAGGATTCCAAATCGCTTTACATCCACTTCGAGCCCTTCCTTTTGTACCAGGGCAGACTGCAAAGACAGCTTCAACAGAGAATTATCCAATTGAATAATGGCCTGCCCTTTTTTAACAAAATTTCCTTCAGCAACCATGATCTGATTGATCTTCCCCTGTAATTCAGAACTAATCCGACTCTCTTTGATAGGTTCAAATGAACCCGTATAATTAAAAGTTGAATTGACCTTTTCGAACTTTACAGTATCCGCCTGAACATAGATTACCTGTTCCTTATCATATTGATAAACTCCCTTTTGAGTCTTTTCTTTATTGCTTTTGAGCCGGATAACTGCAAGCAATACAAGGACTATTGGAATTATGATAATTAGGACTTTTTTAATTGTGATTTTCATTGCTGATATTATTTAATGACAGAAATATTTCCGGTTAACTTTTTATACTCAAGGTCGGCTTTCAGATATTCAACTACAGCATTTAAATACGACTGCTGTGCTTCACGTAAGGCATTATCTGCCAACAGAACATCTGTTAAGCTTGCAGTACCCTCCTTTTGCTGTATGATATTTTGATTATAAATTGATTGTGCAAGTCTCATTTGAAGCAGAATGGTCTCTGTTGATTTCTGAGCGACTTGCCGCAGCATTTTAGCATTATCAACTTGCATTATATTCTGTTCGCTTAATAAACTTATCTGAAGTTCATTGTTCTTCAGTTCATACTTTTTCTGATTGATCTTGTGTTTCGTTACTGTTCCCTGAAATAATGGATAGGACAATTGTATGCCAGCAAAGCCAACAGGGAAAAACTTCAAAAACTGATCAGGACTTTTATCATATCCCAGGCCTGTGGTACCCTGAGAACCAAATAACGACAGTGTAGGCAGCCTTGAATATTTTATCGTCTTAAGCTCGGCACTGATCAAACGATTTTGGATCCTCGCCTGACGAATATCTATGGTCGATAAACTTGCATATTCCTGCTTAACCTGATACTTTATAGTTGGGTCAATACTTACTGAACTTTCCTGGGGAAGCCCCATTAGAAATTTAAGTGTATTTAATACCTGTACATATCTGCTTCTCACCACTTCCTTTTGAGTATTCAATTGCTCAATCTGTAAATCCACTTTGCTGACATCAGAACTTTTAGCCATTAACTGCTCA
>CAYJAM010000255.1:0-4472 GCA_964367725.1 uncultured Sphingobacterium sp.
TTTTACACAGTTCTGTTTTTTCCTTGCCCTTAATTTATGGGCTTTCTGATGAACAATTTCGTATTTTTGTATTAAGTCCGCTGAATTTCAGCAATTGAGTTATAAGAATGGAATATAATCTGAAGGTAACGATTGATCAGGATTCTGGATTCTGTTTTGGAGTGGTCTATGCTATTGATATGGCTGAGGATATTCTGGCGGAAGATGGCTACCTATATTGTTTAGGTGATATTGTGCATAATGATGAAGAAGTAAATCGTTTAAAAGCAATGGGACTCAGGATTATCTCTCATGAGGATATGCTTGACATTAAGAATGAGAAGGTACTAATCCGGGCCCACGGTGAAGCCCCGGAAACATACCGTTTGGCTCTTGAGAATAATATTACGCTGATCGATGCATCCTGTCCTGTTGTACTAAAACTTCAGAACAGGGTTAAGAATTCCTATGATAATAATGAAAAGGTGCTCCTTTTTGGCAAACACGGGCATGCAGAGGTTATCGGATTACAGGGCCAGACTAATAATGATGCACTGGTATTTCAGGATATATCGGAACTTGATCAGGTGGATCTCCCACAAAAATTCACGCTCTACAGCCAGACAACAAAAAGTACTGCCAAGTTTTATGAGATTAAGGATGAGTTGATCAAACGAGGGTACGATATTAAAGCCAACGATACTATTTGCAGGCAGGTTTCAAGCAGGGATGAAGATCTTAGAAAGTTTGTTGTTAACTATGATCATATCGTATTTGTTTCAGGCAAGAAGTCTTCAAATGGAAAGGTATTATTTGATGTTTGTAAGAGTATAAATCCAAATACTCATTTTATCTCAAGTTCAGAAGAGTTGTCGCGGGAAATGTTCAGGCCAGGAGATAAGGTTGGAATTTGTGGGGCTACTTCAACCCCATTGTGGTTAATGCAAGAGGTTAAGGCTGTACTGGAAGAATATTGATACTAAACAACATGTCCAGGCATCAGTCAAATACAGGATTAATTATTGCGCTGAGTGTGATTGGATTGTGGGTTTTGAGTATTTTAACTCTTATGCAATGGCAGGTAAATCTGCAGAATCCCTTATTGTATTTAATGATTCTGGTTCAGATGCATTTATATACAGGTCTTTTTATTACCGCGCACGATGCCATGCATTGTACGGTAAGCTCTAATCACACACTTAATAATTTTATTGGCCAGGTTTGTACAGCATTATACGCTGGTTTCCCATTCAGCAAACTGTATGATAAACATCATAAACATCACAGGCATGTGCATACTGAGAATGACCCTGATTACCACAATGGAAATTTTCTAACCTGGTATATTAGTTTTATCAAAGAATATTTATCCTGGTGGCAGATTGTGCTGATGGCTCTCATTTATAATGTACTTAAGCTTTGGATTGCTGAAGTAAATCTCATTTTATTCTGGGTCTTACCCTCCTTACTTAGTACCCTCCAGCTATTTTATTTTGGAACCTGGCTTCCTCATCATGGGGAACATTCGAATCAGCATCAGTCGGGCACCCAGAAGAAAAATCATCTTTTAGCTTTCTTTGCCTGCTATTTTTTTGGCTATCATTACGAACACCATGATTCACCCGGAACTCCATGGTGGAAGCTCTGGAAACTGAAGAATTGATTCCAGAATGTTTTTCTTAAGTCAAATACAAAGAAGCATTTTTTATAAATGATTCCTAAGACTATCTTTGACCCTCTTTAGAAGTCATATGAGCAAGCAAGGTATTTTATTAGTCAATTTAGGAACTCCTGATAGTCCATCAAACGCAAATGTTCGCAAATACCTCGATGAATTCCTGATGGATGAACGGGTAATTGATATAAATCCCGTTTCGAGAGCATTACTGGTTAAGGGTATTATTGTTCCTTTTCGTGGTCCTAAATCTGCTAAATTATACAGGGAGATATGGTCTGATACTACAGGATCCCCATTAATGCATTACAGTCTGCTTCAAAGGGATCTTTTGCAGAAACGCTTAGGCGATGATTATCATGTCGAGCTCGCAATGCGCTATCAGAGTCCTTCTATTGAAAGTGCATTAAATAAATTAAAGGATGCCCAGGTTAGAAGCATCAGAGTTATACCAATGTTTCCTCATTATGCTTCTGCAAGTACTGGTTCAGTTCTTGAAAAAGTAATGGAGCTGGTTAGAAAATGGCAAACAATCCCTAATATTTCGTTCATTAATTCATTTCATGACAATGAACTAATGATTGAGGCATTTGCTGAAAATGGCAGAAAGCATAAACCTGAAACGTATGATCATGTATTATTCAGTTTTCATGGATTACCCCAAAGACAGCTTGTTAAATCAGACCATTCACAAAAACATTGTCTCAAGGTTGAGAATTGCTGTTCCACATTGACCGAGAATAATAAATTTTGCTATTCGGCACAATGTCATGACACAGCCCGCCTGATCGCTGATAAACTTGGCCTTACTAAAGATAAATATTCAGTTTGTTTTCAATCGCGTTTAGGAAAGGATCCATGGGTTCAGCCTTATACAAGTGTTGTTATAGAGCAATTGGCAGAAAAGGGCGTTAAAAGGCTGATGGTATTTTGCCCGGCATTCGTTGCAGATTGCCTTGAAACAGTCTATGAGGTGACAGTTGAATACGGTGATGAATTCAAAACATTGGGTGGTGAACATGTTCAACTGGTAGAAAGTTTGAATGATCATCCCTTATGGATTGATGCACTTGCAGAGCTTTCTAAAGGAGAGGCTAATTAAGGTTTACCAATAAAATTAAGGATGGCCCGGGTGGCACCCGTATGCGTTTGCACATAACCAAGTGCTGACTTACCGCATGCTTCCCTTTTAAGATCTGCCTGAAGGATTTCCATACATTTTCCTAATTCTTCCTGATTTTTGATGGTAAAAGCTGCTCCGGCAGAAATGAGATCAACAGCCTCATTGAATTTTTGATAATTCGGACCAAAAATTACCGGCAAGCCAAAAGCAGCGGCCTCCAGAGTATTGTGTATACCCACTCCAAATCCTCCACCTATATAAGCAATATCACCATATTGGTAAGCTGATGAAAGTATGCCGATATTATCTATAATTAAGACTTGATTATTTGCAATAATGTTTTGATTATCAATTGTTTCTGATGGAATGCTCCTGATCTCAGAATACCTGATCGAATTAGGAAATAGCTTAGTTATTTCATTGATTCTTTCTGGTTTAACTTCATGCGGGGCAACAACGAATTTCCAATCAGGATAAGCTGTGGCTAATTTTGCTATCAATTTTTCATCATCAGGCCAGGTGCTGCCGGCGATAAATACTTTGTTGTCATTAGTAAAATCACAGATAATTTTGATTTCTGGGGTGTGTGTGGCATTGTATTCCACTCTGTCGAAACGGGTATCCCCATTTACCGTTACATTTTTAAATCCTATTTCATTCAGGAGATTTTTACTGTTTTGATTCTGGACAAAAAAATGGGAGACCTTACTCAGTATTTTCCGGTGCAAACCACCATACCATTTAAAAAATACCTGTTCTTTTCTGAAAATTCCGGAGATTACATAAAGAGGAATATTATTTTTATGTAATTCTTCAAAATAATGATACCAGTATTCATATTTTGTAAAAATCGCAATCTTTGGATTTAGGATCCGGATAAACGCATTGGCATTGGCCCTTGTATCAATAGGGAGATAAAAAACATGATCAGCAAAGGAGTAATTCTTTCTGACTTCATAACCCGAAGGAGAGAAAAAAGTGATTACAATAGACAATTCACGATTCTCAGATTTTAATTGTTCAAGTACTGGTCTTCCCTGTTCAAACTCCCCTAAGGAGGCAAAATGAAACCAGGTGTAGTTTTTGGTTTTGTCCAGACTGCGTTCAATTAACGGAATGAGCCCTTTTCTACCATTGATCCAGGCCGCTGCTTTTTTATTTTTAAGGGATGCGATCCGGATGAAAAGTGTATATAAATAAATACCAGTATTGTACAAAAAAAGCATTTTGAATATAATTCTTATCTTCGTCGAAGTTAATGTTAAATCTTTTAAATAGTCTTCGTCAATAGATGAAAATAGCAGTAGTTGGTACAGGATATGTAGGCTTAGTAACGGGTACTTGCCTTGCCGAAACAGGAAATACAGTTACCTGTGTTGATATAAATGAGGAAAAGGTTAAAATGATGCAGGCATATAAATTGCCTATATATGAGCCTGGTTTGGATATACTTTTTCATAGAAATATAGAACAAGGGAGGTTAAAATTCACTACCATTCTTTCTGAAGCAATTCATGATGCCCAAATAATATTTCTTGCCTTGCCCACACCTCCGGCAGGCGATGGTGCAGCAGACCTTAGTTTTGTACTCGGTGCAGCAAAAGATATTGCTAAAATTATTACCGGATATAAGGTTATTGTGACCAAATCAACGGTGCCGGTTGGTACTGCTGATAAGGTAATTAAGGTGTTTAG
>CAYJAM010000256.1:0-4071 GCA_964367725.1 uncultured Sphingobacterium sp.
AATCGACCAAGAAGAAGGGAAGCTCGGGTAAAAAACCTGCACCTGATTCGGCAAGAGGTGCAACAAGCGGGAGCCCCAGAAGGCGTTTCGGCAATAAAAGAAGATAATAAAAAGCTAAAAAGGCTCCGGAATCAAAACCGGAGCCTTTTTTATTTTTCGGATAATGCCCTGATCATCAGGTCAGCAACCAGCTTATTCCCGGCCGGATTCAAATGAACCCTGTCTGTGGTCAAAATCCCCGATTCCTTATTCTCCGGATTATTTTTAAGATTATAATCCAAAAAGGCCTTTCTAAGATCAACTAAACCACAGGAGTATTTCTGCGCTAATTCGCGGATGATATTACTGTAACGGTTCAGATCCCCGTCCTGCGCATTACTAAAGTCTGTACGCTCTCCAATAGCTGCAGGGGTACAAACGATTACCCTGATACCGGCAGCCTGTAATTTTTTAATCATTGCGGTATAAAATGCAATAAATTTGTCCGGGTCGGTACCGGTCTGTGCGCTTTGTTTATGCCATACATCATTTACCCCAACATACATCACCACAACATCAGGCTTTTTACTCAGTACATCATCTTCAAACCTGAGAAAAAGATCATAGACCTTATTTCCCCCTATTCCGGCACCAATCAGTTCATATTCCGGATTTGTTTTCCCCCGCAAAGCTTCCTGCATCAGGGTAATATATCCCCCCGGCGTAACACCGGCACGGGTAATCGAATCACCAAAGAATATGACCTTAACAGGCTTTTGAATTTGCATGGAACTCATAATTAAAATTACAGCAAAAGAGAGGAGTACTTTTTTCATGTTTATGTTTAGGATTAATAAAATTTACAAAAATTCAATATTTAGAATATTTTTATCTAATCAACAATGTAATTCTGAATTGTTATAAGGAAAATTATCCATTCTCCCAATTCCCTATTTCCCATTCCCTATTTCCAATTTCCTATTCCCCATTCTCAACTCTCAATTCTCAATTATCAACTCATTTTAGATCTCTTAATCAAATACGAATGTAATACCTGATAAAACCCATCATGAATATCCGCATCAACCAGATCAATTTTATATTGTGCACACTTTAGTTTCAGTTCTTTGTGATAGGAATCAAATGCCGCGATATAGGCTTCTTTTACATTATTGGGATGTACTTTTAGTTCTTCTCCGTTTTCAATATCTATAAAATGATAAGGCCGATTGTCGAATTCAAAGTCCATCTCCATTTTATGATCCAGCACATTGAATATAATTACTTCGTGCTTATTATGCTTAAGATGCTGCAAAGCCGAAAATATCTCTGATAAACCCTCTTCTGATTCTCCCACCAGCATATCACTGAAAATAATAACCAGCGAACGCTTATGGATCAATTCCGCAATCTGATGCAGGGCAGAAGCCACAGCCGTACGACTGTCCCTGCCTTTTCTGTTCATTAAATTCTCAAGTTCTGAGAATAAATATTTCTGATGCACGGCTGTTGATTTTGCCGCCGTCGACAGTTCCAGTTTATCAGAGAATAAACTGAGGCCAAAAGCATCCCTTTGCTTCTTAAAAAGGTACATCAATGAAGCTGCCGAATAAACTGAAAACAATAATTTGTTAAAATCCTTTTCGGGATAATACATAGAAGATGAGACATCCAGAACAATTTGACAGCGCAGGTTTGTTTCCTCCTCAAAGCGCTTCACAAATAATTTATCCGTCCGCCCAAACAATTTCCAGTCTACATTCTTAACCGAATCGCCCGTGTTGTAAAGCCGGTGCTCGGCAAATTCAACAGAAAACCCATGAAATGGGCTTTTATGGAGGCCGGTTATAAAGCCTTCAACCACCTGCCTGGAAAGCAGTTCGAGGTTTCCAAAATCCTGAAGGTCTTTATAATTTGTAAGATTGGGTTCCATACCCTAAAATAGCATATAAATTCAATCCCCGGATAGAAAAAAAGCATTATTCTTCAAGAAGCATTAAACCAGAGACTATCCGAAAATGACTCATTTTTCATACCTTTGAAAAATATGCCTAACCAGCATATCATCCAAAATCATAATCAATTTATCCCTGAACATTCAAAAATGAATACTAAGTTATCTTATGCTCTCATTTTAAGCTTGCTGCTTTTTTCCACATCCATACAAGCCCAATTAAAAGAACTTAACTTTAAGGAAGTCTTTGGAAGTCCGCCAAAGGATTTGCTCAATCCAATGCCAGCATACCGTGGCTGGGCAGATGATACACATTACATTGAATACCGTTTAGAAGGTCAGCAAAGCAAGCCTTATACCGTCGATGTTCGCAGTGGAGAGGCTGTCCCATCAGCTCCGGCACAGGTAAATGAAGCCTCTGTTTCAGTAAAAAACAAAGATATTTTTTACAAAAGCGCTGCCGGTATTGAAAAACAACTGACCCGGGACACGCTTGTTGAGAAGAACCCAACTTTATCTCCTGATGGCACCCAGGTAGCATTTACCCGTAATAACGATCTGTATTCTATTGACATTAATACAAATACCGAAACCAGGTACACCACAGACGGTTCTGATGCGATCTATAACGGATGGGCATCCTGGGTATATTTTGAGGAGATCCTCGGCAGAGCAAGCCGTTATAAAGCCTTCTGGTGGAGTCCTGACAGTAAAAAAATTGCTTTTATGCGTTTTGACGACACCAAAGTTCCTGTTTTCCCGATTTACAATTCCAAAGGACAGCATGGTTTTCTAGAGAATACCAGGTATCCAAAGCCTGGTGACAAAAATCCTGAAGTTAAAACAGGTATTGTTTCTGCCGGCAGCAAAGGAATTGTCTGGACAGATTTTGACCCCAAAATGGACCAGTATTTTGGCACTCCATTCTGGATGGCTGATAGTAAAAGCCTTTGGATGCAATGGATGAACCGCGACCAGAATAACCTGATCATTTACAGTGTTAATCCTCAAAGCGGAAGCAAAAGTGTTATTTATGAGGAAAAACAGAATACCTGGGTCGACTGGTTTGAAAACATGTATTTTTTTAAGAATGGTCAGGGTTTTATCCTGAAAAGCGATAAAAGCGGCTGGGGGCATTTCTATTATTATGGTCTTGAAGGGAACCTTAAAAAGCAATTGACTTCAGGTACCTGGCGCGTAACTGAATTGCTGATGGTTGACGAAAGAGCCCAGGAAATCTATTTTACCGCAAGACAGGAAAACTCAACCCGTAATGACCTTTATCGTGTAGGTTTGAAGGGAACTGAAGAACCACAGCGACTAACTTTCGGCAATTATGATCATCAGATCAGCCTCGCACCCGATGGAAAACACTTCATTACGACTTATTCGAATTTAACCACTCCGCCAAAATCTGCCTTGATGGATACTAAGGGCAATGTTATTCGGGAACTTGCCGACTCCAAAGGTCTGGCTTACGACTCTTATAAAATGCCAAAGACAGAGCTGAGCTATTATCAAACGCGCGACGGACTGGAACTGCCTATGACCGTTATTTTACCGCTTAACTTTGATCCGGCTAAAAAATATCCGGTATGGATCTCCGTTTACGGTGGACCGGATGCAGGGAAGGTTTTCGATAAATGGCTTAGTCCTTTTGGGCAAACTTATTGGTGGGCTAAGGAAGGTGTTATACAGGTAGCCATTGATAACCGGAGTTCAGGTCATCTGGGCAAGACCGGTATGGATTTCATTTACCGTAAAATGGGCAAATATGAGATTGAAGATTACATGGATGCTGCTATACTGCTTAAATCTAAACCCTATGTAGACGGCAGCAAAATTGGAATCACAGGCGGAAGCTTTGGAGGATATATGACCGCAATGGCATTAACTTATGGTGCAGATGTGTTTACCCATGGCATTGCCAACTTTTCCGTAACCGACTGGGGATTATATGATACCCATTATGCCGAACGCTTTATGGGAACCCCACAAAACAATCCGGAGGGATACAAGATTACTTCAGTCATGACCTATGCCGATAAGCTAAAGGGAAGCCTTCGAATTGTGCATGGCACCATGGATGACAATGTTCACATGCAAAACAGCATACAGCTGATTGATAAACTTCAGGA
>CAYJAM010000256.1:4081-4464 GCA_964367725.1 uncultured Sphingobacterium sp.
GCATTTTGAATTTATGATTTATCCGGGTGAACGCCATGGCTGGGGAGGTTCAAAAGCAAGGCATAGCACACAGGAGAATGTGAGGTATATTTATCAGAATATGTTGCAAAAAGCAGTACCAGGGGAGTTTTTGGAGTATTGGAAATGATGAATTGAGTAAAATTCAGGAAATAACCGATTCCAGCGAACTCTGGAATCTCCCTATAACTCCCTCCCAATTTGTCATTCCCACGAAAGTGGTAACATAATAAGCCTCAAATAATTACATTGCATGAATGTTTCATATATGAGAACTCAAATAAATTCAACCACTTGCTAGCGTTTAAATGTATTTGAATAAGACCTTTCTTTTGAAAATCAACCAGGATATTTCACACAGAAAT
>CAYJAM010000257.1:0-4432 GCA_964367725.1 uncultured Sphingobacterium sp.
GTTTTGAGACCCACCGGTCCGCCTTTGAATTTATCAATAATAGTCAGCAGGATCTTATTATCCATTTCATCAAGACCATGCTCATCCACATTCAGAGCATTCAGGGCATATTTTGCAATGTCAGTATCGATATTTCCTGTACCCTTTATTTGAGCGAAATCTCTGGTACGGCGTAATAAGGCATTGGCGATACGGGGAGTACCGCGGCTTCTGCGGGCAATTTCATAAGATCCTTCATCAGAAATTTCTGTTTTGAGAATCTGTGCAGAGCGCTGGACAATCGTAGTTAATAATTTGGCATCATAGTACTCTAAACGGCTGTTAATGCCAAAGCGGGCACGTAATGGAGCTGTTAGCAGGCCTGAACGGGTAGTAGCACCAACCACAGTAAAGGGATTTAATGAAATTTGTACAGAACGGGCATTCGGACCAGTTTCGAGCATGATATCGATCTTGAAATCTTCCATCGCTGAGTAGAGGTATTCTTCTACGAGCGGACTTAAACGGTGGATTTCGTCAATAAAGAGGATATCGCCCTCTTCAAGATTAGTCAATAATCCGGCGAGATCACCGGGTTTATCCAGAACAGGTCCGGAGGTGATACGGATATTAACACCCATTTCATTGGCAATAATATGTGAAAGGGTAGTTTTTCCTAATCCGGGGGGACCATGCAGCAATACATGATCCAGAGCTTCACCACGTTGTTTAGCCGCCTGAACGAATACACGAAGGTTTGCCAGAATTTTATGCTGACCTGTGAAATCTTCAAAGACCTGAGGGCGCAGAACTTTCTCGATCTCCCGTTCTACAGGTGATAGGTTCTCTTCTCCGGGGTCAAGATGTTCATTCATAGGTTTTGATTATTTATTAGGCTTTTGATAAAATTATTATTACGATTAAATATAAATCAAATGTGCTTAATTTCTTAATATTCAGCTTAAAGCGGGATTATTTATACTTCCTGAAAAAGCTGTTTAATTTGATCTGAATAACGCCCAAAAAGGCTTCTCTGAATATCTTCGTACTCATCTTAGAGGTGCCTTCAGTACGATCGGTAAAGATAATCGGAACTTCAACTACATTAAAACCATATTTAATTGCAGTAAATTTCATTTCGATCTGAAAGGCATATCCAATAAACCTGATTTTATCCAGAGGAATTGTTGCAAGCACCACACGACGGTAACATTTAAATCCTGCGGTTGCATCCTGAATATCGATTCTTGTAACCAGCCTGACGTATACAGAAGCAAAATAAGACATCAGCACTCTGCTCATTGGCCAGTTAACTACATTCACCCCTCTGATATACCTTGAACCGATAGCCAGGTCTGCCCCTTCAATACAGGCAGTTTTTAAACGGATCAGGTCTTCCGGATTGTGCGAAAAATCTGCATCCATTTCAAAGATATACTCATAATTACGTTCAAGAGCCCATTTAAAGCCGTGAATATAAGCAGTTCCAAGTCCGAGTTTGCCAGAACGCTCTTCAATATGAATCATTCCCTCATATTCTTCCTGCAGACTTTTAACAATTTCGGCTGTACCATCTGGTGATCCGTCGTCAACAACCAGAATATGAAATACATCAGGCAGTGAAAATACCTTTCGGATAATATTTTCGATATTTTCCTTCTCGTTATAGGTGGGAATTATGACGATGCTGTCTGATAACACGAATACAGATTTGATTTGCGAATATACTGCTTTAAACGAAGAGAGAGATAATTCGGTATCTCTCTCTTCATTTTATTCTTTTAAAGAAACTCTATTCGGCTTTAGCTGTGGCCATGGTTTCCTTAGAAAAGTCTTCAGCTCCATGGGCAAGTCTTTTTAATGGCTTTAGGATAGCAATTACGATACCTCCTATAAGTGTGCAGAAAATAGCAATTCCGGTAAATATTTCAAGTTCACCGGCGGTTTGCGACCATACACCAACCCATCCGGCTACGTAATTACCAAGTCCGGTAGCTGCGAAAAATACACCCATCATAATAGATGCATATTTCATTGGCGCAAGTTTGGTGATAAAGGATAATGCAACAGGGGAGGCACTAAGTTCACCAATGGTGTGGAACAGATAAGCAAGAATCAGCCAGTACATTGCAGAAGCACCATCATTTTGATATTGAACTGAAGCTGCAGACATGAATAAAAATCCCCAGCCCATAATGATCACACCGATTGCTATTTTGAAGATAGAGGATGCTTCCTTGCCATTTCTTTTCCGGTTAAACCAGAAGGCAGCTACAGGAATTCCCAAAGTGATTATGAAGAAAGAGTTTACTGATTGAAACCAGGTTGCAGGAACTGTCCAGTTCAGGAATTCAATCATGCGATTGGTTTTCTCTGAGGCATACAGGTTCATTAATCCCCCGGCCTGCTCAAAGGCACCCCAGAATACAATAATCATCAGGAAAGAAAGCAACATCACTTTTACACGGTCTTTTTCAATACTTGTAAGTGGTTTTGAGATAATTGCCTGGTCTGCTGCAGATAATGCCGTCGTTGCTTCACCAACTCCTTTAAGATACTTATGGCCAAACATAAAAATAATCAGTCCTAAGGCCATTCCAATTCCTGCAAGTCCGAATCCATAATGCCAGCCCATTGTTTCTCCGACATAGCCGATAATGATACCCGCCAAAAAGGCTCCGGTGTTTATTCCAATATAGAAAATCGTAAATCCCTTGTCACGGCGGTCATCACCTTTTGGGTAGAGACCACCAACCATGGTCGAAATATTGGGCTTTAAACATCCTACACCAGCAATAATAAGCCCTAATCCTATGTAAAAAGTAATTAATGACTGGAATGCAAGGATACTGTGTCCGGCTACCAGAAGCAATCCACCAAGGATTACTGCCTTTTTTTGTCCGATCAGTTTATCTGCCAGAATTCCTCCCGGGATCGAGGATAAATAGACAAGGAAAGTATAAATTCCGTACAGCTTTAAAGCTTCGCTGCTGGTCCATCCAAAGCCTGGGTTCTCCCCATTTACTGATGAAACAAGAAATAGTACGAGAAGGGCCCTCATTCCATAAAAACTGAACCTTTCCCACATTTCGGTAAGAAAAAGTACATATAACCCTCTTGGGTGTCCAAAAAGCTGTTTTTGCTGTATTTCCATACGTTTTGATAAAATAATTGATTGTTTAGAATTTATAATTGGATAGGTTTTACTCTTTATTGGTTAAAAAGGAGTAAAAAGTTCAATTATAATTAAAATTTACTAAAATTGCCGACTTATATTATTTGAACAAAATAAAATCTCATTCAATGAATCAAGAAATTCCACTAATTACGAATGATGCAGTTGTTTTAGGGATTTTAATGAGCATTCTGGGATTAGTATTCTGGTCTTCTCAAAGTAGTCTGAGATTCTTCAAAAAACTTTATTCGGTTATTCCTCCAATATTACTTTGCTATTTTCTGCCGGGTCTCCTAAATTCAGCAGGTATTATTTCCGGAACTTCATCCGGGTTATATGCAATGGCTTCCCGGTATCTTTTGCCGGCCAGTCTTGTTTTATTTACCCTAAGCCTTGATCTGAATGAAATCTGGAAATTAAGAAAGAAAGCCGGGTTGATGTTTATCACAGCTTCATTCAGTATTATAATTGGGGGCCCATTAGCTGTATTCATTGTATCTTTATTTGCCCCTGAAATAGTTGGTGGAGAAGGAGCAGATGCCGTTTGGAGAGGATTAAGTACTGTTGCCGGAACCTGGATTGGTGGGGGAGCAAACCAGGCTGCCATGTTTGAGATATTTAAGCCGAGTACTGACCTCTTTTCAGCAATGGTAGCTTTGGATGTATTTGTTAGCTATGCATGGATGGCACTCCTGTTATATGGAGCAGGGAAAAATAATAAGATCAACAAATTTTTAAAAGCCGATGATCAGTCGGTTACCGAAATAAAGGATAAAATTGAAGCCTATCAATTAAGTATCATGAGGATTCCTAAGATGGAAGATATTCTTATGATTCTTGGAATCGGATTTGGCGTTACCGGTATTGCTCATCTTGGAGCTGATACCATTGCGCCCTGGGTTACAACAAATGCGCCTTATCTGAGTACTTTCAGCCTTACATCTGGTTTTTTCTGGCTTGTTATCATTGCAACTACCTTGGGAATGATATTATCATTTACAAAGATGAGAAATCTGGAAGGAGCAGGAGCTTCCCGGATAGGGAGTGTCCTCTTATATGTTCTGATTGCTACTATTGGCATGCAAATGAATGTGATGGCCATTTTCAGGAATCCGGGAATTCTGCTCATTGGTTTGGTCTGGATATTGATTCATGCAATTATTTTATTCATTGTAGCCAAAATCACAAAGACACCATTCTTTTTTGCAGCGGTTGGTAGTATGGCTAATATTGGCGGACCGGCATCAGCTCCGGTAATAGCCAGTGCCTTTCATCCTT
>CAYJAM010000258.1:0-4418 GCA_964367725.1 uncultured Sphingobacterium sp.
ACCGTTGCTGTGCTGCACATTGTCAATTCATTTCAGCTACCAATTTCAGCTTTCAAAAGTTATTATTTGTATGCTGGTGTTCAGGATGCCTTGGTACAATGGTGGTACGGGCATAATGCTGTAGCATTCTTCCTTACAACACCTTATCTGGGAATGATGTATTACTTCCTTCCTAAAATGGCTCAGCGCCCGGTTTACTCTTATAAATTAAGTATACTTCACTTCTGGTCATTAATTTTCATTTATATCTGGGCCGGCCCGCATCACCTGCTGTATTCTTCCCTTCCGGGATGGGCACAATCTCTTGGTGTTGCTTTCTCCATTATGCTGATTGCACCTAGCTGGGGCGGTATGATCAACGGTCTGTTGACCCTGAGAGGTGCCTGGGATAAGGTACGTGAAGACACCAATCTAAAATTCATGGTCGTAGGTATTACCTCCTACGGTATGGCTACATTTGAAGGCCCTATGCTTTCACTTAAGCAGGTAAACGCGATAGCACACTTTACCGACTGGATTGTAGCACACGTGCACGTAGGTGCTCTTGGATGGAACGGTTTCTTAACCTTTGCTATTCTGTACTGGCTGATTCCAAGAATTTACAAGACAGAGATATTCTCCAAAAAGCTGGTTGCATTCCACTTCTGGATAGGCACACTGGGTATCCTCTTCTATGCAATTCCTATGTATCTGTCAGGATTTTTACAAGGATTGATGTGGAAAGAGTTTACACCTGAAGGCTTGCTAAAATACCCTAACTTTCTGGAAACCACATTGCAGCTCCTGCCAATGCATATGTTCAGAGCGATTGGAGGTGTACTATACCTTACCGGAGTTATAGTAATGTGTTATAACCTGATCAAAACTGCTGCCAGCGGACAATTAGTTGCAGATGAGCCGGCAGAGGCAATGGCACTGGAACCAGCTTTCACTCCTGGAAGTGGTGAAAAAACCTGGCACCGTTCACTTGAACGCAAGCCAATGTACTTCTTGGTATTGTCGCTGATTGTAATTCTGATTGGGGGTATGGTTGAGATGATGCCAACGTTTATGATCCAGTCCAATATTCCTACCATTACCAGCGTCAAACCATATAGTCCACTCGAATTACAGGGTCGTGATATTTACATCCGTGAGGGTTGTGTAAACTGTCACTCACAGATGGTGAGGCCATTCCGTTCAGAAACTGAGCGATATGGCGAATACAGTAAAGCCGGCGAATTTGTATATGATCATCCATTCTTATGGGGTTCTAAACGTACCGGGCCTGATTTGCACAGAGAGGGAGGTAAGTATTCCAATGCATGGCAATTCAACCACCTGATGGACCCGACAACAATGTCGCCAGGAAGTATCATGCCTCCATATCCATGGCTGATTGATCAGACTCTTGATACATCGACTACAGTTGCTAAGATTAACGCCATGCGCACTCTTGGAGTTCCTTATGAGGAGGGTTATGAACTAAAAGCAAACGCAGACCTCAAGGCCCAGGCAGATGCAATTGCTGCTAACCTGGCAATAGATAATATTAAGGTACAAAGCGATAAGGAGATCATAGCAATCATTGCTTATCTCCAGAGACTTGGTACTGATATCAAGGCAGGCGGTACAGGTTCAAATCAATAGACAAAGCACAATAAAAACTTAATTCAAAAGATATGTTCAAACAATTTATAGATAAATCACTGGGCGCAGATGTCTATCTGATCACCTCGCTCGGAATATTTTTAGTGTTTTTTCTTGTGGTTACTGTAATGCTTTTCACGATGAATAAAAAACACGTCAGTTATATGAGTGAGCTCCCTTTAAATGAAGATAAAGCATAGAATTATGAAACGTTTGATTTACACAATCGCAATCCTGTTAACTTCCGGCCAATTATGGGCTATTGAACCATCTGCTGGTGGAAACACAGGAAATACTTTTTCAGAAGTAGTTGTGATATTATTTCTGATCGCACTCCTTTTCCTGATTGTTTCACTGGTACTGCTCAAAACTGTAAAGGTTATGGCAAATGAGATAAAGAATCCTGCGCTGTTGCCGGTTGAAGAACCTGCACGGATGCTGGAATATTCAGAATGGGAAGCCTCAGAAAAAACCAGCCAGAGTATCTGGTCAAAGATAATGGGTCTGAGACCAATTTCGGAAGAAAAGGATATCATGATTGATCATGAATTCGATGGCATTGTTGAACTCGACAATCCAACACCCGCCTGGTTTATGGGTTTATTCTATGCCACCATCATCTTTGCGGTAGTTTATCTCCTTAATTACCATGTATTTGAATGGAGCCCGCTTCAGGATGAAGAATATGCCATTGAGATGAAAGCAGCTGAGGTTGACAAGGCGGCGGTTCTCGCAAAATCAGGTGAAGCTATTGATGAAAATAGTGTTAAGCTGAGCACTGATGCGGGGATAATTGCAGCTGGCAAGGCAGTCTACACACAGAATTGTATTGCCTGCCACGGAGCCCTGGGTGAAGGAACTGTAGGACCAAATCTGACAGATGATTCATGGATTCATGGTGGAACGGTGAATGCGATCTTCAAGACCATTAAATATGGTGTACCTGAAAAGGGTATGATTTCATGGGAAAAAACACTAACACCGAAACAAACCTCAGATGTATCGAATTTTATCCTAAGCCTTCAGGGTACAAATCCGCCTAATCCAAAAGCTCCACAAGGTGTAAAATTATAGGCTAACCTTTATAATTGTTGAAAACCGGATTCATATCGAATCTGGTTTTTTTTATTTTAAGAACCTGAGTTTGCACACTATTTTGCCGGATGTTTTTTCTTCCTTCTTAGCACCCCGGAACTTAAATAGAATAAAATAAAACCGGAAGAAATCGTAAATAAGCCGAAAATAGAAAATGTCCTGAGCAGGAGATTCCCGAAATTATCCCTCCCCTCATAATCCATGGTATGCATCATCCACAGAAAATCAAAAATTCGCCATTTCTGATTTCTGATCTTTTGAATAGTCCCTAATTCTGTAGAAATGAAAACAGTAGATCGCGAAGGATGATCGAAGCTAATTGCAAATGCAGGCAGAGGATTTAATCTGTATTCATGGTGCGAAGAAGTTTCCTCCAGCCTTTTCACCTCAATAACCTTTGAATCGGTATTAAACGCAGATTTGGCAATTTCAACTGCCTCTGACTCTGTCAGGGGTCCACGCAGAACTCCGCTGACCGCATCAGCGAGTTGAACAGCAGGTTTACTCATACCGGCGTGCGCTGAATGATCAGTAAGTGCTGCAGCATCCGGAAAGTAATGAATCTGATAAAATGGTTTACCATGAATCACGATTAGCTTAAGCTCCTTTATAGAGTCGAATTCTCCTCTTTCCTTTAATTGCTTAAGAATTAATGATGGAGAAATGAGTTCTGAATTCACAGATATCAGTTCTGAAGGATTCCTGTTGAGGTCACCATGGATCTCATCCATATTACTCCAGCTAAAGTAGATTCCCCCAACTGTCCATAATAAAAACTGAATTCCAAGGATCAATCCCAGATAGCGATGTAACTTCCTGACTTTATAATGAAAGCTTCTTGCCATCGACTTCTTTTTCGGAAAAATAAAGCAATTATTTGAGTATTGAAATACTATCCCAAACAAAAAAAATGTACTGTCGAATTGCTGGTCCTTCTCAAAAATATTAAACAGCTCCGGCTTTGATCGCCCGTTCAGACAATTTATAAAGCCCTGTTCCTGAAATCACAATCCTATCATTATTCAATTGCTCATCATGCCTGACCTCAACCCATCCGTAATGAAAGTTCTGGCCATTTTTGATTCGGACTCCAAGGTATAATTTACGGCTGCCATTAAACATTCCTATTCTTTGTATATCCGATTGATATACATACTTCTCTAAAAGAATGCCATTACTTCCTGACCATCGCATTGAATTGCTTGCAGGTATGATATCATATATTTCAGCATTTGATGGAAATGCATAAGCATCCAAAAGGCCGCTGGCAACCAGTTGCACATTTCCGTTCAATGGCTCTGCAAAATAAAAATAAGTGGTCATTAGATTTTCAGGAAGAACAGTTAGCCTGATGGCAAGATCATTTTTCCCATCTTTATCCAGATCCAGAAGGAGTTTTGTACCCGGCTGACTCAAAACAAGGGGCTCAGCAAATTCATTAAAAAGAACATTACTCTCCACAATAGGTTCGGGTTCAATATGCCTTGCCTTTTTACAGGAAGCTGAAACAAGAATAAAACCGCTTAATAAAACCAAAAAGAACTTTCTATCAATAAAAATCATGGCATTAGGAATTCAGTATATTTAATCAACCTGCATGCACCGCGGCACCCGAAATACGGGCAGGTATATTCAATAAGACGGAATTTATAGGAAAAGTGTTACAAGGAAGGCGAATTTTTAAACCCTGACAA
>CAYJAM010000259.1:0-4390 GCA_964367725.1 uncultured Sphingobacterium sp.
GATCAGTTATCAAACCAGTTTCATGTATACCCGTTATTTCGCATGGAACTTTGTAGGCAGACAGAATGACGAACAGGGACATGGCGATTATACCCGTGGAAATTGGTTATCAGGAGTAAAATTCATAGATAATATGCTTCTGGGTGGACAATATGAACTTCCTAAGAGTCAGCTGGAAAACAATGCATTCAACAGATTCTATTTCCTTCCTTTCATCATGGGAATAATAGGAGCATTATGGCATTTTAAACGGAACCAGAAAGATGCCGGAATAGTAGGATTACTATTCTTTTTCACAGGTCTCGCAATTGTTCTATACCTCAATCAGAATCCACTTCAACCCAGGGAGCGTGATTATGCCTATACCGGATCATTCTATGCATTTGCGATCTGGATCGGACTGGGAGTAGCCGGAATTGCAGATTTTTTCAAGCCAAGATTTAAAGCCCCGACAGCCGCATTGCTTGCAACACTGATCGGTTTACTTGCAGCACCTATATTAATGGCTAAAGAAGGATGGAATGACCACGACCGTTCCTCTAAATTCACAGCCCGCGATATGGCAGCCAATTACCTGGAATCATGTGCTCCAAATGCCATATTGTTTACCTATGGGGATAATGATACTTACCCGCTCTGGTATGTGCAGGAAGTTGAAAACATCCGACCGGATGTCAGGGTAGTCAATTTAAGCTTGCTGGGTACCGATTGGTATATCCGTCAAATGAAAAAGAAAGTAAATCAGGCTGAAGCATTACCAATCACAATGCCTGACGAAAAATTCGTACAGGGAGTCCGCGATGTAATGGGCTACCAGGATTATAATACAGCTGGTTCAGTCGAGTTAAAGGACATCTTTGACATTATGACCTCCGATAATGATGCCGACAAGGCAACTTATCAGGATGGTTCAAAAGAGAATTTCCTTCCTACAAAAAACTTTAAAATCAGCATCGATCCTGACCATATTATTGCGACTAAAACTTTACCTGAAAGTAAAAGGGACCTGATCATACCTTCGCTGGAATGGAAGTATAATAAGAATTATGTCACAAAAACTGAGCTTGCTATGATCGATGTTCTGGCTCATAACAATTGGAAACGGCCGGTTTATTTTGCAATCACAGTGCCGGATGATAACTACATGGGCTTAGGTGATTTTCTGTATAATGAAGGCTTTGCTTACCGTTTATTACCGCTGAAAAAAGCTCAGCTTGATTCTGCAGCTGAAAAACCTGAATTGACCAATTCAGATCAGATGTATACAAACCTGATGACCAAGTTCAAATGGGGAAACATGAAAAATGCGAACTATTTAGACCCCGAATCATTGCGAATGAGCTATACTATGATCAATCATTTCAATATCCTGGCTGAAAACCTTTATAAGGAAGGCCGGAATGAGGAAGCAAGAAAGTTATTATTGAAGTGCATGGAGGTAGTTCCGGATAAAAACCATTCCCTGAACTTTACCATCCGCAAATTCTATATGGCTGATCTGCTCTATAAACTCAAAGAACCTGCAAAAGCAAATGAGCTGACTCTGAATACAGCTGATTACATTGAAGATCAGTTAAATTATATGGCTGCTATTGCAAAAACTAAAGAGAATCTTAATTCCCGTGAAATACAACTGGGTGTCTATGTGATGAGTGAACTGGTTAAACTTGCAGAAAAAAATGGACAAGCCGCAGTTCTTAAAAAATTACAGGATCGCATGAAGGTAATCGAATCAAAGTTCATGGCTTCTGAGCGATAGAAATTAAGCTCAAAAAAAAATCCCCGCTAAAACTAGCGGGGATTTTTTTTTGTTAATTGCATATCTGTACATTCATACCAAACAAAAATTGATTTGAATAAAATGCATCCGGCTGATGACCAAATTCTCAGAGTAGATAATCTTTCCAAATCATTTTTTGGTATCAAGGCCCTGGATAATGTGCGTTTTGATCTTAAAAAGGGTGAAGTGCATGCCCTTATGGGTGAAAATGGGGCCGGAAAATCAACATTCATGAAAATTTTGATTGGGCTCTTAAAAGCAGATTCGGGTACAATTTCTTTCAATTCTGAGCAAATTGAAAATATGGATGTTCATTCCATCATTAAAAAAGGCATTTCGATGATTCATCAGGAAATCTTAATGGTTCCCGAACTGACTGTTGCCCAGAACATTTTTTTAGGCAGGGAAATCAAGCGTTCATATTTGCTGGACGAACAGGCAATAAATCAACAAGCTGAGAACTTATTGCAGGCTATGGGTCTGAATATTAAGGTCCGGACAAAAACAAAACACCTCAGTATTGCAGAATTGCAACTAATTGAGATAGCCAAAGCTGTTTCTAATAATGCCCGTGTCATTATTATGGATGAACCAAGCTCTGCACTATCCGAGAATGAGGTTGAAATACTTTTTAAAATTATTGAAGACCTGAAGAGTAAAGGTGTAGCTATCATTTATATTTCCCATAAAATGGAGGAGATCTACCAGATTGCAGACCGGATCACCGTATTAAGGGATGGTAAATTCATAGCAACAAAACCTGCGGCAGAGCTGGATAAAAGTAGTTTGATCTCACTGATGGTAGGCCGTGAAATAGAAGAACTCTTTTCTGCAAATTCAATAGCTCAGCCTGAAGTGGTACTGAAAGTTAAAAACCTGCATAAAAAGGGGAAGTTTTCTGATATTAATTTTGAGGTGCATGCAGGCGAAGTGCTTGGCATAGCCGGTTTAATGGGTGCCGGCAGAACCGAAATCGCAAGAGCAATTTTTGGTTTAGACAGTTTCGACAGTGGTGAAATCATTTTGAAAGGCAAGAAACTTAAAATCAGAACACCTAAAGACGCAATCAGAGAAGGAATAGGATATGTCAGCGAAGACAGAAAATCTCTGGGTTTTATTCCGGAATTATCAGTTAAGCAAAATATAAGTCTATCGAGTATATTGAACTACTCAAAAGCAGGATTTATTGATGAAAAAAAGGAAGAAAAAGCCAGCAGTAAAATAGCTCAGCAACTAAATATCAAAGCCTCAGGCCTCAGGCAGAAAGTAATGAATCTTAGTGGCGGTAATCAGCAAAAGGTGGTAATTGCAAAGGTGTTAATGGCATCTCCATTTTTGATCATTCTGGATGAACCTACCAGAGGAATTGATATTGGAGCAAAGCACGAAATCTATAAACTAATCAGGCAATTGACTGACAGTGGATTAGCGGTAATTATGATCTCTTCTGAATTACCTGAAATTTTGGGAATGAGTAACCGGATTCTGATTTTATCAAAAGGAAAGCAAAAAACGATATTGACACAAAAGGAAGCAAGTCAGGAAAAAATCATGCAATATGCATTACATTAAAAACCTCAGGCAGTACGGTATTTTCATCGTATTTAGTATTATTTGCCTCATTATTTCATTTATTTCTCCTCAGTTTTTGACTGTTTCAAACTGGACGATCATTATCACCCAGGTTTCGATCAATGCACTGCTGGCCTTTGGAGTGACTTTCGTGATCATTACCGGCGGTATTGATCTCTCTTTGGGATCTATAGTCGCCGTAGCAGGTGTAAGCGCTGCAATGCTGGCCCATCCCGATAGCTATCCGGTTTTAGTCCCTGTTTTCGCAGGTCTTTTTGCCGGTCTGCTGATAGGTGCCTTCAACGGATTTATTATCACTAAAAGTAAAATCGCACCTTTCATTGTCACACTGGGCACCATGACCATTGGCAGGGGATTAGCCCTGATCTTAAGTAATGGACGCCCGGTATCCAATCTTTCAGAATCATTTGTTTTTATCGGTAGCGGTAAGCTTATGGGCATCCCCTTGCTCATCATTATTTTAATCTGCATGTTCATAATATGTTCAGTTATACTTAATAAAACAATCTTAGGCCGGTATATTTATGCAGTTGGGGGTAATGAACAGGCAGCCCGGGCATCCGGAATCAATGTAACACAGGTTAAAATGGCTGTATATTCTATTTCTGGTGTATTAGCTGGTTTAGCAGGGATATTACTGACCTCCAGAATAACAACCGGGCAGCCAAATGCAGGAGCAGGTTTTGAATTGGATGCAATTGCAGCTGTAGTCATTGGAGGAACCAGTACAACAGGTGGCAAAGGCAGTATTACCGGGACCCTCGTTGGCGTTTTACTTATTGGTGTAATAAATAATAGCTTAGATTTATTAAACGTAACATCCTATTACCAGCAAGTTGTGATGGGCATTATTATCATTGGGGCAGTGGTTTTGGATAGCCTGAACCAGAAATCGAATTCATAAAATTATAGGAAATGAAATACACATATCTGATACTATTCTCCCTGCTTGTATTCCTTACAGGATGTGGACAATCCGAAAGCAATAAAAAAAATGATTCAAATAAAATAGTGATA
>CAYJAM010000260.1:0-4387 GCA_964367725.1 uncultured Sphingobacterium sp.
TCTGAAAAAATCCGAATTCAGTTGTTTACCAATCCAATCTTTCCCTAATTTGTCAGATTGAACACAGCAGGTAATTGCCTCAAAACCTCCATCTGATAACTCTTTTTGAAGCTCAATCGAACTACTCTTCCACAAAGGAAAATATGTTTTCAAGCCCGCCTTTAATGCTAAATCCTCACGGTACATCCGGAGGTCTTCGAGAAAAATATCTCCAAACACCAGCGTATCAACACCCATTTCTACTAAATGCACACAGGTTTTCAAAAAGGATACTTCATATGAATTATTGTCTGGCTGATTGGATACCCACATTTTAATAATTGGAAATCCCAGTTGTTCAGCTTGTCTGTCAAGTACAGTTTCATTGATTCCATGCATAGAAATTCGCTTAAAATCACTATTCAAAGTGGTTACAAGTCCCATTATTTCAATTAGAGGGTCTTGTTTAAGCCTATTCAATGCCATTGCTGAATCCTTTCCCCCACTCCAGAATAAAACTGCCTTTTTCATTATCATCTGTCTTAAAACAAAAATAGCGATGAATTTACATCCATCGCTATTTATTGTTTGGTTTTGAAACTTATTGGATATCTAACTTAAATCCAGCATTAAAATTAATCCCTTTGGTTTGATAGCCTGCAAATTCGACATAATTCTCATCCAGCACATTCTTAACATCTGTAAACAAGTTAAGTCTGGATGAAACTTTGTACTGAGCATAAACATCCAGCACATTAAATGAACCAAGTTCAGCTTCAACCGTTTTGAAAGTCTTACCATCAAAGTATCTGTCTCTTCGGTCGCCTGTAAACTTATAGATCAGATTAAAACTTAGGGATTTACTTAAATCAAGACCGGCATTCAGTCCGAAAGAATTCTTTGGTCTTCTGAAGAGATTAAATGATGTACCTGCAGGAGTAGTCACCTCACCATCTACATAAGCATAGAAAGCATTCAGATTAAGTAATCCATTTGGTTTGAAGCTTAGTTCAACTTCATAACCTTTATCATTCTGCTTATTCTGATTTATATAACCAAATTTACCTGGAGAAACCTGACCAAAATCAATTACATTTTCTATATCCCTCTTAAAATAAGAAAGGGAGAGATTTATTTTCGGAGTAAAATTCAGATCAAAACCTGCTTCATAAGTACGGGATGTTTCAGGACTAAGCGCTAAATTCCCGTATTCTGAAAACAGCTGATACAGGGATGGCACTCTATAAGCTGATGAAAGGTTTGCATACACCTTATAACGGTCTGCAATGAGGTAAGATGGGTTTAAAGTATAGGTAAAGTTACTTCCATACTCACTATGATCATTGAATCGACCACCTATCTCTGCCTGAAAACCCATTTTTGATTTAATAAAAAGAGAGGTAAACAGACTTTTTATATTATTGTCTGCAGATAACCTTGAACTAAATGGATTTCTCTGAACAGTACTTAGATTCCTGTATGAAATGCCGCTTGCCACATCAATAAAATTATTGAAAGCATAATTGAGGTTGGTTTCCAGATGTGTAATATTCCCGGTATTATTGGTAAGTGAACCCTGATTATTATATTTATTTTTCAGGTTATTCTGGCTTAGATTGAAATTGAGAACAGCTTTATTTAAATCCAGTTTTCCCCCAATTCCGGCCAGAAATGAAGATTTATTGTAGGTATAGTCCTTTGCATCAGCAAATGCGCCATTATCGAGGTCGGCTGCATTATTATTAGCCTGAAAGTTCCCTCTTAACAGAAAGTTTTCACTGACCTGCTGCCCCATATTAAACATCATGGATTTCTGATGGAATCCATCCTTATCAAAACCTGGTTCAGAATTGGCAGGCATTGCTGAAGAGAAATTCTTTGAATCAAGATTAGAGGCATTGAATGTTAAAGATGTATTTTCTATTTGTCCGCTCAAACCTAAAACTTGTTTATAGGTTCCGTAACTACCACCGGTAGCCAGAAGATTTGCAGCTAATTTGCCGCTGCCTTTTCTGGTGATCACATTAATAACGCCTGCCACTGCATCAGAACCATATAAAGTAGAATTACCTCCCTTTAAAATTTCGATGCGCTCAATGTTTTCAATTGCAATGGATGATATATTGTATTCACCTGATATTTCTGATGCATCATTAACAGGAATACCATCAATCAATATCAGAGTATTGGCAGCACTTGCTCCACGGAGATACACAGCCTTAATATCGGCAGGATTACCTCCATTTCCTCCAATGGTCAAGCCAGCCACATTATTTAATAGTTCGGGCAAAGTTCTGCCCTGACTTTTTGAAATGGTTTCTGCTGTGATTACCCGTACCACCTTTCCAATTTCCGATAATTTTTTGGGCGAACGGCTGGCCACTACCACCACTTCATCGAGATTTGACGCAGGTCTTTCCTGTGCCAGGGCACTGCTGTTTAGCAATACCAGTTGTGCAAGTCCCAGACTTACCCCAACGTAAAGTTTTTTTGTTTTCATTTTGTTGTGAGTTTTTGTCCCACAGCAAACAGAATGAAGGAATACCAGAAATGGATCCATTCTTGCGAATAGTCCTCTCCAAGCTTCAATCCCCGAAAGCTATGAATTATTATGCTGAGGCAGGTCTTCTGACTTACTCCCGGTTTATCCTGCCTTCCCATCCGCTTATAGCGAAAAGTGGCTTTATTTTGGATACCGTTATGGAGAACACAGCAGCGGGACTGTCCGGGATTCTAACCCGGTTCCCTTTTAATTCCGATTATGATTTCGGAAACCTAAAGCATTGCAAATTTAGCATAAGCTAAAACAAATCCAAATGAATTTGAGAATAGGATGTTCTGATTTTGGGCTTATTAATTATCTTTAGAAATAACGATACTAAGTATCTTGTTGGAAATCAGACAATGATGAGTATAATTTATTGGGGAATCTGAAGACTGAATTTTTAAAAACTTTGGATTATTACAAATATTAATATTCAGAACTTTTTATGGCCTTAAAATTGTAATGAAAAATCATTAAAAAGAAATTTATGAAGGAACTCCCACTAACCGTTAAACGATCAATAGAACTATTGGGTATTTGCCTTTTAGGTATTATTCTGGCTTATGGACAGCAAATTATTATGCCGGTAATTCTCGCTTTCTTCCTGAGTATAGTTCTGCTTCCGGTTTACCGATTCCTAAGGTCAAAAAAAGCCCCTGAATTTTTGGCTATCCTTTTACCAATATTACTTGGGGCTGTTCTAATAGCGCTTGTTATCTGGTTTTTTACCGGACAGTTCAACAGCCTCGTGGCTGAGTTTCCGATGATTAAGAAGAATATAGCCATGCATCTGGCTGATTTGAGCGGATGGATCAACCAAAAAACGAACTTTTCAACACCTGAACAGCTAAAATTTATAAACGAGCAAAGTAATAAAGTTCTATCCAATGCGGGAGCAATCCTTGGTGGAGCAGCTAACTCAATTACCTCTATATTAATTTACATTGGCCTGGTACCTATATACATCTATTTATTCCTTTCTTATAAAGGCCTTCTGATCCGTTTTGTATTTGTATGGTTTGAAAAATCAGAACATAAAAAAGTTGAAGAAGTAATGAAAGAAACCGAAGTGATAATTAAAGGTTACCTGATTGGTTTAATGATCCAGATAAGTTATATCATTGTACTCTTAGGCGGATTATTACTTCTTTTTGGAATAAAGCATGCGCTTTTAATTGGTGTGATCTTTGCCATATTAAACCTGATTCCGTACATCGGTGCACTGATAGGAAACATTATTGGCGTACTTCTTACACTAACCAACTCACAGGAAATTTTACCGGTATTCATTGTTTTAGGGGTTATTGCAGCAGTTCAGTTTCTTGATAATAATATTTTAATGCCCAGAATTGTAGGTTCAAAAGTTAGAATAAATGCTTTTGCCGCGATATTAGGTGTATTTATTTCAGGAAGTCTTGCAGGTTTTACCGGCATGTTCCTTGCCCTCCCGATGATTGCTATTCTGAAAGTGATTTTTGATCGTTCAGAAATGTTCAAGCCCTGGGGAATTCTTCTTGGAGATGAGGTAATCCTTAAAAAACCAATCAAATTTCCAAAATTAATGGTGCGAAAAAAGAAATTAGATAAGTCAGAATTGTAAAAAAACAGACCCTTTTCAGATATTCCTGTTCTGAAATTGTTCCTCAATACCTAAGCCAAATAACGCGAAATCATACTTGACAGGATCAATTGGATCAAATTTGCGGAGGTTCTCAGTTAGTTCAGTTGCAGTTAGCCAGTCAACCTTCTTCCGGCTGATGAGTTTCAACTTTCTGGCTACCCGTTCAACATGCAGATCTGTCGGACAAATCAGATCTGAAGCTTTAATACTGTTCCAGAGTCCGAAATCCACACCACGATCAT
>CAYJAM010000261.1:0-4381 GCA_964367725.1 uncultured Sphingobacterium sp.
CAGCACGTTCCATGCTCATGCCTTTGACCTCTGAAAGGTACTGGTTTATGTTTTTTGTAGGATCGGTCTTCAGATCCGGATTCAGCTGAAAACTTTTCCAGATTACCTCTATATTTTCTTTTCCGGGTAGCTGATCCAGTGCTTTCTCAAACCTCCGTTTTCCGATATAACAGAATGGACACATGACATCACTCCAGATCTCTACCTTCATTTTTTCAGGATTCATAAATTTCTTTGTTGAAAATCAATCAAATGTAGGACTTAAGTGTCGATAGATTGCCAGGATAGTATCGGGGATTTTAAAATATGACATGGGAAATATAAAGCCACCATTTTTTGAAATTCTCATTAAAACCTTTATTTTTAATTACTTAGGCCAAAATTATCTGCTATGACCAGTAAATTCGGATTTATAAAATTCTCTATTCAGGAGTTTGAGGACTGGATTAATTCCCTGACGTTGGCACGTACAGTGCTTCATGTTCAACAGCATCATACCTACAATCCGAATTATGCACTTTTTAAAGGAAACAACCATTTTGAGATGCAGCAGGGTATGAAAAACTATCATATAAATCAGAATGGATGGAATGATATCGGACAGCATTTTACAACTTTTCCTGATGGGAGTATTGTTACAGGCCGACCACTTGATAAATCACCTGCCTGTATTTTCGGACAGAATGCCAATTCTGTTTGCATCGAGCATCTTGGCAATTTTGATCTCGGAAAAGATATTATGACTCCGGCACACCGGGAGACAATTATTCGTATGACGGCGAAGTTATGTGGCCGTTTTAATTTGCCGGTTAATACCAGCAGTATCGTTTATCACCATTGGTTCGACCTGAGTTCAGGGCAGCGAAATGATGGAACAAAAAACAATAAGAGCTGTCCCGGTACTGGTTTTTTTGGAGGGAATAAAGTTCAGGATTGCCAGTCGAATTTCCTCCCATTGATTTCAGGGCATCTTCCTTCTCAGCCGATCGTAATTCCGGAGATTTTGAAATACGTCAGCGTGACGGCTTCAAAATTAAACATCCGAACAGGTGCTGATCCTTCAAAACGAAAGGTAAATGGGAAATTATCCGTTGGAACAGGGGTAGTCCTGAGGGTTTATGCTGAAGATAATGGCTGGTATAAGATTTCAAATACTAAAGAGCATTGGGTTTCTGCACGATATACGCTGCCTGTTACAAGGGCTCAGGTCTCTGCCAATACACTGAATGTGCGGAACGGTCCGGATAAAAGCTTTGAAAAAATTGCTGCTTTAAATAAGGGGCAGGAAGTATTTATTGCTGAGGAGAAGAATGGCTGGTGCAGGTTGAATATGGAGGATAAATGGCTAAGTAAAAGCTTTCTTGTATTTGGCTAACCAGTATTTCATAATTGATTGCATTTTTTTACATCTTATTCTGCATCTTATATTTTTCTTATTTTAATTTATTGATCAGTATGGTCATAATCCTATGAAGAAAATTTTATCAATTGACGGGGGCGGTATTCGCGGACTTATACCTGGTCAGATTCTGGTCGCATTGGAGAAGAAACTGCAGGAGAGAAGCAAGGATCCACAGGCTCGTATCGCAACTTATTTTGATTTCTTTGCAGGCACCAGCACCGGTGGCATATTGACCTGTTTATTGCTTTGTCCGGATGAGCATGACCCTCAAAAGCCGAAGTTCAGTGCAGAGGAAGCGGTGGATCTTTATAAACGATATGGTGATAAAATTTTCAGGGTTTCTTTTTTAAGCAAACTCCTGAATTATAAATCCCTTTTCAGTGAAAAATACCCTGCAAACCATTTGGAGGAGGTGTTGCTTACTTATTTCAGAGATAAAAGACTGAGTGAATTGTTAAAGCCCTGCATAATTACTTCCTATGACATACAAGAAAGAAAAACACATTTTTTTGCCAGTCATGATTATCCCAGGAAAGGGGATGGGGGTGATTTCTATCTGAAGGATGTTTGCCGGGCAACCTCTGCAGCTCCAACTTATTTTGAGGCTGCCTTGGTCAAATCCATTAGTGGTGTCAGCTATCCAATGATCGATGGAGGTATATTTGCGAATAATCCATCCCTTTGTGCATATTCGGAAGTAAGGAATTCGAAAGGAGATCCGAGTGCAAAGGATATGCTGATACTGTCATTGGGCACAGGAGGCGAAAATAAATCCTATGCTTATCAAAAAGCCAGGGCATGGGGGGCTTTGGGATGGATCAAGCCTTCAATTGATATCATGATGTCTGGAGCGGCAGAATCTACCAATTATCATCTGGTCAAAATGTTTGAAGTCACTGGAAGTGGTGCCAACTACTGCAGGATTCAACCCGAACATCTTCGTAATGCAGTCCCTGAAATGGACAATGCTAGTCAGGAGAATATGCAGGCACTTATCGAGCTGGGTATTAAAACTGCCCAGGACTATTCCGATGAACTGGATTCTATAGTCGAACGAATCATTGGTGATAAAGATGCTGTAGTGTTTGAATAGGCATACCTGAATTGGTGTACCCCGTTTTTATTTTAATATTATATTTATCCCAAGCAATCGGCTTGTAAAATTAATAGCATGATCAATAAAAAATTTCTGACTGGCCTTTTATTATGCTGCCTGTCCTGGGCAGGCTTCGCACAAAAAGCCGCGAATCTAAGCTATGAGGCTATCCCCGGGACAAAACCTCGTAACATCATTTTTATACTCTCAGATGACCACCGCTATGATTTTATGGGCTTTACCGGCAAGGTACCCGGATTAAAAACCCCAAATCTTGATCGGATAGCGAATGAAGGCGCTCATTTCCAGAATGCATTTGTCAGTACAGCGCTTTGTTCCCCTAGCAGGGCTTCCATTTTAACCGGACAATATGCGCATACTCATACGGTCGTTGATAACCAGGCAGCTGCACCTTCTTCACTGATCTATTTTCCTCAATACCTGCAAAAGGCAGGTTACCAGACTTCCTTTTTTGGGAAATGGCATATGGGAGGCGGTGGATCTGATCCACGCCCCGGCTTTAACCGCTGGGTGAGTTTTGCGGGTCAGGGGGATTATTATAATCCAAAGATCAATGTTGACGGTAAGATGATTAATTATACAGACAGCAGCTATGTGACTGATGTGCTTACAAATTATACGCTCGACTGGCTGGATAAACGCGATAAAAACAAGCCTTTTTTTGTTTACCTGTCGCATAAGGCGGTGCATGCTGATTTTTATCCGGCAAAAAGGGATAAGGGAAAATACAAAGATATCCGTATTCAATACCCGGTTTCTATGTTCTCTACCGCAGGAAAGGATAGCAAACGATTTAACCGAGGCGACCAGGCAGATTCAAGTGCCTATATCTTTAATTATAAGGATATCCCGCAATGGGTAAGGGCACAACGCTATAGCTGGCATGGCGTGGATTATATGTATCACGGACAAACCGATTTCGATAAATTTTATGTGGATTACCTTGAAACACTAATGGGAGTGGATAATAGTGTGGGAAGAGTACTCGATTACCTTAAAGCCAGCGGTCTGGATAAGGAAACCCTTATTATTTACATGGGAGATAATGGTTTTTCATTTGGAGAGCATGGACTGATTGATAAGCGTCATGCCTATGAAGAATCGATGCGGGTACCTTTACTTGCCCGCTCACCTGCATTGATAAAGCCGGGTACTAAAGTGAAAGAAATGGTTTTGAATGTGGATATTGCTCCAAGTATTCTGGAGATGGCAGGGGTAAAAAGGCCAAAGCAAATGCAGGGCACTTCTTTTTTGCCCTTGATGAAAGGAAACACAGTACAGAACTGGAGGAAGGAAGTGTTTTATGAATATTACTGGGAGAATCCTTTTCCGCAAACACCAACGCAATATGCTGTTCGAACCGATCGCTATAAATTTATCCGCAGTCAGGGAGTATGGGATATTGATCAGTTATATGATCTTCAACAGGATCCTTATGAACTGAACAATCTGATCCGCAAACCCGAATTACAGGAACTGGCAAAAGATCTGAACAAAAGGTTATGGGACTGGCTTGAGGATACCCAGGGTTTGTATATTCCATTGAAGCCAATTGGGGATAAGAAGTTTGATCATATTTATAAGGGGACCTGGTGATAATGGAGGTGTGCCTGAATCTTTAAACCCTCTCCGCCTTGGGCGGAGGGCTGCACAAAACTTGAAACCAGGTTTCTTTACAGAGGGTGAGGCCCCTCAATAAGCTGTCCTATTGAAGCAATAATCAGACTTATAAAACTTTTCCCGGCTGACGATTATTAGTCCCCTCTTTCTTTTGAAGGTCATCACCCAGATCTTCTCTGGCCTGATCAGCAAGTGCTTTTAGTTCTTTAACGATTTCCGGAAAATAGGCCTGTACATCATAG
>CAYJAM010000262.1:0-4360 GCA_964367725.1 uncultured Sphingobacterium sp.
TTAAAACTTGATTTAAAGTTTCACGATTTTAGAAAAACTTCTATTTCAAGAACAATTTCAAAAGCTGACGGCAATAGCCTGCTTGTTGCAAATATTCTAGGTTTTTCGTCAGTTAGAAAATTTGACGAACTGCATGTTCGAAGTCGTTTAATGACCACCGATACACAATTGGGAGCATTGCGAACCTTTGGACATGACAATCCAGATATTACAAACAAGCACTATTTAACCCCAATTTTGGACGATGTTAACAAAATTAAAAAATTGAATGAATTAAAAGAAAAACAGAAATTAAACAACATTAACCCCGAAGAAAAAGAAGAACTACTTTTTCTTTTAATTGAACTAACAAAAACGAATGTTTAAGCATAAAAGTAGACAAAAAAAAGCACCTTTGAAGGTGCTTTTTTCAGGATTAAAATTAATGACTTACTGATTTTGAAAATAAATTCATTACAACAACCCCAATAATTATTAACCCAATTCCAACCATTGCAGGCAAGTCTATTTTTTGATCATAAAGAAAATATCCAACTATCGAAACGAGAACGATCCCAATAGCAGACCACATTGCATAAGCAATGCCAACAGGAATATCTTTTAAACTCAAAGATAAAAAATAGAATGCAACAACATAACCAGCAATGGAAATGAGGCTCGGCCAAAGTCTTGTAAATCCTTCCGCACCTTTCAATGCAGAAGTTCCAACAAGCTCACCAACTATAGCTAACACTAAATAAACCCACTTCATTGCAACCTCCTTTGTGTCGATCTATTTTAAGAAAATTTTTCAAAGAAAGTCAAACGCCAACAAAAAATAAATAATTTGACAATATGCGAAATTTCGTCGCAAGTTGCATGAGGTTGCGCATAAAAAAAGCCCCATTTCTGGGGCTTGATTTTTTTGGATAACCTGTTTTAATGAATAGTGACCAAACCATAACAAAAAAAGGTGTCCTATGTCATTAAATATAATCAACAATAATTCAAATGTCAATAACCCAGAAAAAGAACTTGATTACTTCACACTCAACAAGCGAGTATTCAATGAGCTTGTTTTAACAAGTAGGCCAAAACTCGTTTTATATCAAATAATTTCATATCTTGCTTGCAAGGTCACTTATAAAAATGGTCTTGTTGGTGTTCATAGTGAAATTCATAAAACAGGTTTAGCAAAGGAACTAGGCATAAACGACGGTCATATAACAAGATATCTAAAACAACTCGAAGAGTTAAACTTCATTAAATTATTCAACACTACCCCACTTGTCTTGCAGGTGTTAGAAGTTCCACAGGCACCCGTTTTTAACGACATTAAAGGGTTATTGCTCTATGTTCATATGAACCCACAGCAATTTAATTTTCATAGAAATTTGAATAGAAAAACAGCATTCTTTGAAACTTTCAAGGAATATAATTCTCAAATTCTTGTTGAGAAAATTAAAAATGCAGAAGTTCCAGAAGATCACCCAAGCAATCCAACAACTGAAGAAATAGAAGACATTTTTGGTTTCAAAAAATAATCCCTGAAAGGGGATTATTTACGGCCTCATAGAAGTAAAAAGCTCATAAGTCAATAAACCAAAAACTCAGGGAACCCCTTCAAGGAAGCCCCGGCGATACTGATTTAAAAGGCTTCACGATTGATCGGTGAAGCCCCTCATGGAAGTCCCTATAAATCTCATGGAAGCCCCACAGGTATTGATTTAAAAGACTTCACGATTGGTCATGGAAGTCCTTTTCGTATGTTTGATAAAGAATGTTTGACAGATGCAGGATAAATACAATCATTCTTCTATTAAATACATACCAATCATTGAATATATATTAAACACTTAAACCTAGAATTAAAAATGATTTCCCTGCGACGAAAATTTTTCACCGTCCAAATACAAAAGCCACTCAATGAGTGGCTTTTTTGTTTTAGAAGGACCTGGGCGAGCCAGTCCAATTCACTACCGTGATCAACTTCGGAAACTTACTTCCATTGATCGTCAATAACTTCTTCTTGTTTTGCTTCTGGCTGGCAATTTAATTCAACCAAGTCAATCATGGTAGCTTCAATCTCTTTTCCATAATTATTAGAAAGTTGAAGCAATTTTTCATAAACCTCTTCCCCAAGCACCTTCTTTAAAATTGTAAGTTTCTGCTTCTTTTCTTTTTCAATAAAAATATCAACAGCATTTCTTACCACCAAAGACATATTTGAACAATTGGGCTCTACATGCTCTTTGTTCAAATATTCAATTTGGTCAAACCTCAAAAATACTGAAATCTTTGTGTGCTCTTTTTCAAATTTGCTCTTAACCTTGCTAATTTTTTCTTGTTCTAAATTTTCCATAAATTCTCCTTGATATTAATTTATGGTAGCAACTCAAAATAAGTAGGCAAGAGGTCAAGGCTATCGAATCGGATTTAATCGGACGGGTCTTGTGTCTTCGACACCTTTCAATTTATCTAAAAAAATCAATCGGATTAAATAAGACAAACAACATAAAACAAATCGGATTAAATCAGACCACTCTAAAAACCTATCTTCTCCAATCGGATTAGCAACCACTTTTCTAAATTAAATTCTCTTTACTTTGTCTTCTCAAATCAGCTATCGACTTTTTTAACGGCTATTTACAATCAAAAATAAAACCCTATGATTAAAACAAGGATAAAAATTTAATTCAAGCAAGGCTACTAGCTGATACGGGCTAAAATAATTTTCAATTATTTTTCCCTTTCAGTTAGACTTTTCTGGGGTTCCCCCAGTCCCCTTTTAAGGAATTAATAAAAAGAAGAAGAGATTAAATCGGAGGCAAATTATGGAAGATAAAAATAAAAATATATGTAAGCCAAAAATAAAGTCAGGTAGAACCAACGACGATCACACTTACAAAAGAACATACAGCCTAGATATTAAATTAAGTCCATACGAGAAGGAATTAATTGAAAATAAATATGACCAAGCTGGCTTCAATTCAATGTCTTCTTATGTCAGACATTGTATTTTCGACGGGACAGAAGAAAGAATTGATAATTTTTTGAGTGAACGATTTAACTTCAAAATCTTACAGCAACCATTTTTGACCGAGCTAAATCGAATCGGCACCAATGCCAACCAGTTAGCAAGAAAAATAAATTCAAATAAATTTATCACCAAAGAAGACAAAGTTTTTATCTCCAATCAACTTGACCTATTTATTGGCGATATGAAAGCCATTAAAGATTTGATTGAATCTCAAACAGAAAGTCATAAAAAATAAGAAGGTGTTTTTATGGCTGTAATGAGTTTCAACAAATCTTCCAAATCAATAATGAGTGCTGTAAATTATTTTGAGTCTGATAAGGATCACACTAACACCATTAGAAAATTTAAGCCTATCCCAATGTTTGGGGATAGAGATCGCATTGAGAAACTTGAAAAGTTAGCCAAAGAATCTGGAATTGAAAACACACACACTTCTTTAACAATTTCTTTTCGTGATAATGAATTCTCCGAATTTAAAAATCCAGACGGTTCCTATAATCAAGAAAAATTAATCCCAGCAATGAAAGAAATTATTAAAGATTTTCGTGAAACCTGGTTCCCAGGAATGAAGAACGATGAAAATTTTGCCGACTTCTGGAATATTCACACTGACAAAGGAAACATTGAATTAAATTGTGCCTTCTTAAAAATGGAATTAACCACAGGGAAGGCATTCAATCCGTTTCCACCAGGTGAGCTTAACAAGGATATGAGGGATTGCTATGTTGATCTACTCAATGACAAATTTGGGTTTGATAGAGTAGTAAGAAATCCATTTTCAATTTCTCATAATGATATGGAATTGAAAGACATACAGAATCCAAGCGAAACAGCCAAAAGATTTAAAGAGGTTGTTAAGCCCAAAAAGAATGAAATCCAAAAATTTCTAACCAGTCAAATTCTGGACCAGAAAATTAATTCAAGAGAAGAATTGATTGAAACTTTACAGCAATATGGTGAAGTTAAATTTCTTGAAAAAGAAGAAGATAAAACAAGGTACAACTATATTTCATTTATCCCAGAAGGATCAGAAAAAGCTATTCGCCTTGATGGTCCTATGTTCAAGAAAAATGTAGATTTTAATGAATTAAGAACAGAGCACAAGAATAATGTAGCAATGGAGAAAAATGATTCATTGAAGCAGTTATCAAATGAGGAAAGAACTTCAAAGATTGAGAAGTTGAACAAGCACAAAGAAATTCAGAAGGGTTTTAATGAAAAATTAAAAGGTTCAGGTGTTAAAAAAATCAAGAAGAACACTGGTAGAAAATATTTACCCAAGAGTAAGGGATGGTGTTCAAAACTCTGCTGCCTGTGCTGTTTGAACATGGACAAGGCATC
>CAYJAM010000263.1:0-4359 GCA_964367725.1 uncultured Sphingobacterium sp.
ATATAGATGATTTTTTTCAAGCGGATAAAACTAAGTGTTTCAACGAAAAGAATTATGAATTTTAACAATTTTAACTTATTTAACCCGGGTTCCCCAATTCCTATTCCCCATTCCCCATTCCCCATTCCCTATTTCCCATTCCCTATTCCCTATTCCCTATTCCCTACTTAGAAACAACCAGAAGTTGACCGGGTTTCAAATTAGTATCATCCAGGCCATTGAGCATTTTAATCTCATCTACGCTTAGCCCGAATAATTTTGAAACAGAAGCAAGCGTATCTCCCGATTTTACCTCATGAATTTTCATTGTTACCCGTGGAATGGAAACTTCTTCCTTTTTTTCCAGTGGAATATTTTTGGCAATTTCGGTAAGTACCTTATCTTCCCGTATGATCTTCTCTGTCTCGGTTTCCATCCGGTCAAAGCGGTTCAGATTATAACGCTCAATCAGACTGATCAGCAGCTCGGCATAACGTGGATTTGTGGCATAACCTGCAGCTTTTAAACCTGTTGCCCATCCGCGATAATCGTTTTTATCCAGTTCGAATAGCGGGGCATACCGCTTTCTTTTCAGAAATTCCGTATGATCTTTAAAAGATTCTTCGGGCGTTTTATATACCCTGAAGCAATCATCTTTCTGATCATCATCTTTGAGCATTGATTTTCCTTTCCATTCGGGTGTACACTTAATTCCAAAATGATTATTTCCTTTAAGTGCAAGTTCACTGTTTCCATTGCCTGATTCCAAAATTCCCTGTGCAAGGGTAATACTGGCTGGAATCCCTGAATTATTCATTTCGCGAATCGCGATTTGTTTAAATCGTTCGATGTAGGATATTGCAGTATAATTTTTAATTTCTGGTATCTGGTTTTCTCTGTCTTTTGCTGATTCATTCTGTCTGGTTTTGGGAGTGGGTACTGGGGTTTGAACCTGCGGATTTGAACGCTGCTTCTTTAAAATTCCGCATGAACCCATCAGTAATGTTATGCAGGGTAAGAGGAACAAAACAGATTTTATATTAATGTTGCGCATCTGAAATTATTTTTTTCTGATTATAAAAATACCGTCTCTTACGGGTAGGATCAGTTTCTCAACCCTTTGATCCGAACTCACCATTTCATTAAAATTACTGATTAGTGTAGTGGCTGAATCTGTTTTCTTATCGTCAATTACTTTGCCGCTCCAAAGTACATTATCCACAATGATCAGTCCGCCGCTTCTAAGTTTGTCGATACTTAGCTTATAATAGGCTTCATTATTTTTCTTATCAGCATCGATAAATACAAGGTCAAAAACTTCGTCAAGCTCGGGTATTATTTCAAGGGCATTGCCAATATGATACTTAATCTTAAGACCCAGATCTGATTTAGCGAAGCTGGCCCGCACCATGTCTTCAAGCTCAGCATTGATGTCAATAGTATGCAGAATACCATCCTCAGTCAAGCCCTCAGCAAGACAAAGGCTAGCATACCCGGTAAAGGTTCCAACCTCCAGAATTCTTTGCGGGCGAATCAATTTGCTTAGCATACTTAGTACCCTTCCCTGATAATGTCCTGAAAGCATGCGCGGTAAGGAAACTTTAAGATGAGTTTCCCGGTCTATCTGTTTGAGCAAATCACTTTCTGGATCGCAGGAGCTTTCCAGGTAGGTTTTAAGTTCATCACTGAGTAAATCCATGCAGTAAAGATAATAAATTGGTTTTAGCCTTGCGGGGCGGGCAACTTAGCCCAGGCTTTTCTTTTCGAGATAAGTCTGCAGTATAATTGTTGCTGAAATCGTATCCAGACGCTCCTTATTCTGCCGGTCTGTTTTTTTAAACCCGCTTTGAGCGACCACGGCTGATGCCATTTTTGATGTAAAGCGTTCATCGATCCGTTCAACCGGGATTTCCGGAAAATGCTTTTTTAGTGTAGTAATGAAGCCTTTAATATGAGGTGTTGATTGTGATGGACTCCCATCCATCTGCTTTGGTTCCCCCACCACAAAAATTTCTACCTGTTCTGTTGAGAGATATTTTTTCAAATAATCAATGATGTCTTTGGGATGTATCGTATCCAGTCCCGTAGCTATGATCTGGAGTGGATCAGTTACAGCGATTCCAATGCGTTTAGTACCGTAATCAAAAGCTAAAATGCGCATATGCTTTTCAAATTGTAATAAATATAGGTGATTTAAAATGCCTACCCGGCAGATTTTTATTTGTCCAAAGCAAATTTCTCACAAAGTGCTATCGTGCTTTTAACATCCTCAAGTGTGGTCCTGGGGTTGATCAAACACATCCTTAACACAACCTGGCCAAGCAGGATAGTGGTAACCAAAAGTGCTTCTCCCGAGGCCATCATTTTGGCAGCAATTTTTTGATTGATCTGATCTATTTTCTTTTCGGATAAACTTTCTTTTACGGGATTATATCTGAAATTGATGATGGCAAGGGTAGCGGGAGACACTATTTCCCATTTATCACTCTTTCTGAGTTCAGCCTCAACCTGTTCTGCAAGATTGATATTATAGTCAATGGCTTCCCTGAAAGCTTTGAGTCCGAAGGTTTTTATCGACATATAAAACTTCAATGCCCTGAAGTGCCGGGTAAGTTCAATCCCATGATCATAAAAGTTGATCTCTGATTCATTTCCTTCAATATCCCTCAGATATACCGGTTTTTCGGTAAAAGTGCCACTTAAGCTTTTATGGTCGCGAACAAGGAGACAACCGATTTCATAAGGCTGGAAAAGCCATTTATGAGGATCTATTGTCAGGGAATCGGCCTTATCAATCCCCTTAAGAAGCTTCCTGCCATTTTTTGATAAAATAACCGCTGCACCAAAGGCACCATCCACATGGAGCCAGATATTTTCCTTTTTGCAGATGGCTGCGAGTTCTTCCAGCGGATCTACCGTTCCGGTATTGGTTGTGCCTGAAGAGGCGATCAGGCAGAATGGTTTTAATCCTTCGATCTTATCCCTGGCTATCGCATTTTTCAATTTATTAATTGAAAACTTAAATTCCATATCGGTTGGAATTATCCGGATCTGTTCCTTTTTAAAACCCAGGATATTGATCGCTTTAATATTTGAGGAATGTGCCTGATCAGATAGATAGATAATGGCTTTCGAAAAATCCTCGCCGCATTTCACTTTTCTTGCAGTTGCCAGGGCAGTTAAATTTGCCATTGAACCTCCGCTGGTAAAGATACCTCCACCTTTTTTTACAGGGAAATTGAAGAGTTTCAGCATCCAGTTCAGGGTACTGATCTCAAGTCCGGCAGCTCCAGCAGAACCTACCCATCCCCCCGCGAAAATATTAAAACCTGTTGCCAGGGTATCAGACATCACGCTGATGTAATTACTCGGTCCGGGAACAAAGGCATAAGATTTTGGATGGGTCATGATATTACTTTGTGTCATGACGTTTTCAAGAACAAAGTTCAAAACCTCTGTAGCCGGCATCGAATTTTCAGGAGCCTCTTCAGAAAAAAGTTTGTCCATCTCTATCCGGCTAGCACTTGAAACAGGAAGCTTTTTATCCTGTGTTTCAAAATGCTCTATAACGGCATCAACAACCTTGTAGCCAAAGTCCTTCATGGCTTCTTTTGAAAGCCTTAATCCCTGATTTTTATTAGATTTCAACGAGATATTATTAATTAGTTGGGGCCAAAATTATATATTTTGAACCATGTTAAGGTCATATAATTTTGAAGCTCCTCATTAATCTGATCAATTTACACCCATCCTTCCAGAATTACCTGTGTTCCAAAACGTAATTTTTCTTATTTTGCACCATGCTCTTTCAGGAAGTTATTGGTCAGAATGCATTAAAGGAACAACTGATTCAATCAGTTTTTGAGAACAGGGTAAGTCATGCGCAATTATTTCTTGGACCTGAAGGTTCCGGCAGTTTCGCCCTTGCACTTGCCTATGCACAATTCATATCATGTACTGAAAGAACTAAAACAGACAGTTGCGGAAATTGTGCCTCCTGCCGTAAATATACCAAGCTGATACATCCTGATCTGCATTTTTCTTATCCATTTTTCAGAGGTGGGGAGAAGGAAGATTCGATGGCCGACCTTGGTGAGTGGCGTGATCTGGTGTTAAGTAATCCTTATTTTAATCTCGATGAATGGCGACTTCGGCTGGATGCCCAGAACAAACAGCCCAATATTAATAAGGCCGAATGTCTGAATATTCTGCACCGGCTTTCATTAAAGGCATTTGAGTCGGAATATAAGACTATGATTATCTGGCTTCCTGAATATCTTAAAAATGAAGGGAACAGGCTCTTAAAAACATTGGAGGAACCGGCAAATAAAACACTGATTATTTTGGTGGCACAAAATCAGGATCAGATCTTAAATACGA
>CAYJAM010000264.1:0-4354 GCA_964367725.1 uncultured Sphingobacterium sp.
TCATCGCTGTCATGAGGATTTTGCTTTGCGCTGACGGCAAATTGAGTCCATGAAAGGAGAGGAAGTAATCTGCCACAAGTATTATTGTCAAAGCGAGATAGACCAAGGGTAGTTTTATAGTCTGCTGCTTAAGTACCAGTAAGTTGGCTAAAAAGCCCAGTGTAAGAAAGGAAAAAATTACCACTGAACTAACTATCCAGGTGTTGCCATAAATGAGCGACAACTCAGTGCAGCACTTTGTCTCCATCAACATAAAGGCTTCGCCCAAAACAAACATGGCAAATGATTGCGGCGCCAGTACTGAGGTTTTGTCTACGCGAAAAAGAAAAGGCACGGGTATCAATATGGTGAACAACAAAAAGTCGATATACAGCAACATGCCTGTACCATCAAATTGCAAGTACAAAAATGGCCAGTCATCGGATGCGATACGCATTTGACGTTGAGCGTCTGATGGCCGCCAGACTTTGAGTTCATGGTCGTCAGCAAGAGACTGTTTGACCAGGTCAGCTACATTGTCCATGTTTTTTTCCATGCCTGGACCAAACAAAAATATGCAACTGCTAAAGCTGTCATCCACAAGAGTCAAGGGGTCTTTGCCCCAGGCATCGCGGATGGTGTTATAGAGTCTAGCTGTAACAGGGTGGTCAGCACCGGTAGCAAAGCTCATGGAGACTATGCCGTCTTCTTTGAGCAGCTTGAGAGCATCTTGCACACTCTCTTTGGTAAAGACAAAGTTGTCCACGCGCATAAAGCTAGCTGTGTTGAGTGTGCCGCCTGGATCCAGGTAGGCAAAGTTAACTATGTCATAGCGCTTGGGGCTATCGTGCAGATGCGAGCGTGCGTCATTGATTATTAAGTTGGCACGCTTTTCGAGATAAGGTTTGTCTGGGTGAATAGTCTGACCAAAAGTACCAATTACTGGGTCGATTTCGACTGCGTCGATACTCTCTGGTCCCTGGGGGAGATGCTCTCCAAAAGATACGTCATTACCCGAGCCTGAGCCCAGGATAAGCACGTCTTTGTGTGCTGGAGCAAAGCGATAAGGCAGCTTCATCCATTTATAAGCGTGCAGCAAAAGATGTTCTTTGTCTTCTCTCTCTTTGCTTACGTCGACGCCTTTATCACGCTCGTCAAATACAGTTTTTTCGGGCACATGAGTAGCTGAGTGAAAGTAAACATTATTGCAAAAGAGCATGTAGTTGCCCTGGCCAAAGATACTATTGGCTGGTACTTCAAAGGGTTTTATTTCTAGTTTGCCGTAAGGTGACCAGAATGCTCCTTGTGAACTAAAAAAGCTTGCCACCACAAGCGGTAGCATAAATGCCAGTTTGCGATTGTTGCTATATGCAAAGGCTGATGCAATTGCCACCAGGAGCCAGATCCAAGGCGCTGTATTGAGAAAAGAGCAAATGGCAAAGACCAGCACTCCGGCCATGCTGCCCAGTATGTTGACTGAGTATGCCTTGAGTGGTGGTCTGTTTTTAAATTCTTCACCGACGGCACAGCCAATTTCTTTAAAGAGGGCCAGTAGCGAGAAGGCATTGAGCAAAATTAGAGTAAGACCAGCCACTACTGCCATTGGTGAATTGGTCTCATCCAGGCGCAGCGAAATGTCTTTTAGTCCAGTCACTGGCACAATTATTACTGAGCCAATCAAGCACAATAGCGAGGCTATTACTTTGACTTTGCCAACACGCTTTTCGGGTTGGGCGATACCTGCCGATGCACCGATAAATACGAGCATCAAAATTAGGTTGGGAAAGGCTCTCAGTACTGGGATCTCGATACCCAGCCAGCGAATTGCCATGGTCTCAGCAAAAAGCATTACAAAGCTTGCCCAAAATAGTTTCTTCAAGGTGTTAAAGCTTTCCTCGTGATTTGACTTCTAAATATTTGTCGACCAGTTTATCGGAGAGCTCCTGGGGAGCTGCATCCAGTATAAGGCAGCCGCGTCTGGTCAAGACCGAGAGGGCTAGCTCTCTTTGATTGGTCAAGTCCTGTGCTACTGCCTTTTGATAGATTTGATAAAGCTCGGCTTTGGCCTGGTCCCTGTTGCCGCTTGTGCCGCTTTCTATTTTTGTATTTGCGAGCTTTTGCACCTGGCGATCTTTGAGGGTGATACAAAAGGGCAAATGTCTCGGTGCCAGGTTGGCGAGCCCTGTGAGCAAGGCTTGAGAGCCAGTTGGATCGGTCAGGTCTGTGAGCACCGCCATCAGTGAGCGACCCTTTTGAGCCGAGGCAAAATAAGACAAAATGCCAGCGTAATCGGGTTCGACCATGCGCGGCTCGATGGCAAAGCTTGCTTCCAGGATGCGGTGCATATAAGCCTTGCCACGTTTGGGTGGTAGATACAGAAGAGGCTTGTCGGCAAAGATGCCTATGCCTACCTGGTCTTTGTGGCAAAGTCCGGTAAGAGCCAGGCACAGCGCAGCGTTTAGCGCTCTGTCAAAGCGGCTTAAGCCTTCCAGGTCAGATACCATCATACGACCAGCATCAATTAGGATCAAAAGGCGCTGCTCTTGTTCGGCTTCGTAGGTGCGTATCACAGGACGGTCTCTACGGGCGGTGGCACGCCAGTCGATAGCCTTGCTGTCATCGCCTACCGAGTACTCTCGCAAAGAGGCAAAGTCAGTGCCTTGACCACGTTTGCGTTGACGCAAATCGCCCAGCTCGGATGAGTGTGAGAGACGGACAGAGAGATCTTGCAGTGCTTTTAGATCGCTAAAGACTTTTATATCTTGTGGATAAGCAATCTTACGCTCGATTGTGAGTAATCCCAGTCGGCTGGCAAAGCGTATGTTGATGTTGCCAAACTTAAATAAACCACGCCTGTTGGGGCTGAGTTTGTACTCGACAGTCACTGTAGTGCCCGGCTCAAGAGTGACCGCCATTAGCTCAGTATCGGAGACGATAGTCTGGGGATTGTCGTCTTTTATCAGGGCATTTATTTTTACTGCGCCTTTATAATGTATCGCCAGTTTGACAATATTGTCTCGCCCGATTGATAAACGGTCATCGACAAAACGTTCTGCGCTTAAAAGGTTGGCACGCGGCGTCAGTTGCCAGTCGATTATCACAGCAAAGAGGATGAGGAGATCTAGCGTCAACCCTACTTTTGCCAGCCCCGGATACCAGGCGGAAGCCGCCAACGGGATGATGGCTAGTAGTGCCAGCACATAAAATCTCTGGCTTGCGATCATCTCGGTACGGCTACTTGTCTCAATATATTTGCCACTACCTGCGCCACTGTTACGCCATCCAATTCGGCCTCTGCATTGAGTATCAGTCGATGTCTCAGTACTGGCTCAGCCATAAATTTGATATTGTCGGGCGTAACAAAGTCTCTGCCCTCGATAGCGGCGTGAGCCTTGGCTGCACCCAACCAGGCCAGTGCTGCACGCGGGCTGGCGCCCAGCTGCAGGTCTGACACAGAGCGCGATTTCTGCACTAGCTCGATTAGATAGTTCATCACACTATCTTCGACTTTTACTTTGAGCAATTCTTGACGGCAAGTAAGGATTTCATCTGCTGTTGTCACTGCCTGTAGTGGCTCAGTAAAGCGACGATATTTGCCCTCTTGCCAGTTTTGCAACATTAGCTTTTCGGCATCGCGGCCGGGATAACCAATTAGTACCTTGAGCATAAAGCGGTCTAGTTGTGCTTCTGGCAGCGGATAGGTGCCTTCAAATTCCACCGGGTTTTGCGTAGCTACCACCAAAAATAAATCAGACAACTTTTCGGTGTGACCGTCGAGTGTTACCTGTCTTTCTTCCATTGCTTCCAATAGAGCCGACTGTGTCTTAGGCGGTGTGCGGTTAATTTCGTCGGCTAGCAGTAGCGAAGTAAAGATTGGCCCTTTGCGCATGGCAAAAGTCCGGGTATTGAGGTCATAGACGCTGGTGCCTACGATGTCACTGGGCAGCATGTCTGGAGTGAGCTGGATGCGCCCAAAATCTGCGCCGACAAGGTTGGCAATTGTCTTGACCAGGAGGGTCTTAGCCGTGCCCGGCACTCCTTCCAAAAGGACGTGACCATCAGCGAGAATTGCTGTAAGCAGCTGGTCAATGACCATTTCCTGTCCGACAATAGTGCTATTGAGGGCGTCCTTTAGTCTGGTAAAAGTCGCTCGTGTAAAAGCCAGTTCTTCGCTAACTTCGACTGCTGGTTGTTGCATCTGTTTTCCTTTTACTGGCTACCATGTCTTGACTATTGTTGTTTATCGCGTCATTTGATTGGATATCTTATCGCAAGCGGCCACTGCTTCTTTGAAATTGTCATTGTTAAGCTCTCTTCCTGACAAGTATTGTTCGCATTTTTCTAAATCTTTTACCAAGTGTCTGTCAAAATTAAG
>CAYJAM010000265.1:0-4354 GCA_964367725.1 uncultured Sphingobacterium sp.
TTTGATGGCTATCATAGCTGCGGCCGGGCCTCTCGAAACATTTACAGTATCTCCTTGTACAGAAATGAACTGATCCTTTCCCTCATAACTAGTGGGTGTCCCGTTAAATGCAAGAATCAATGCCATAATGATTGACAAGGGAAGAAGCAAACGGGTAATTGATTTGACGAAAAATTCCCAGAAATTACCCAGAGTGGTCGATGTCTTATCGCGGAATGCTTTAAACAGTACCACTGCAGATGCAATACCTGTAGCAGCACTTACAAACTGCAAAAACATAATTACAAAATGCTGGGTAAGATAAGTAAGACCGCTTTCTCCTGAATAATGCTGCAGATTACAGTTCACAACAAAGCTTATAATCGTGTTAAAAGATAAATCCGGACTCATTCCGGGATTTCCATCCGGATTAAGGGGCAGTTTATCTTGATAAATAAGTACAAAAAATCCGTAGATCAACCAGACAGAGTTTATGGTAAGCATCGCTTTCATGTGCTGCTTCCAGTTCATCTGCTCATTGGGATTGATACCGGAAAGTTTGTAAATGCCATTTTCCAGTGGTTTTAAAAAGTCAGTCCAGGTCTTTTCTCCGGCAAATACTTTTGCCAGATACTTACCCAGGGGAATAGCGATCACCAGCGTAAGCAGGTATGTGGCTATTATTCCAAGTAGTTCTGTGTTCATTTTTTTTTGTGTTAATGGGAAATAGGAAATTGGAAATGGGAAATAGGTAGTAGGTAATAGAGCAGCGTTTAGTTCCATTGCCTATTCCCTATTTCCTATTTCCAATTAGAATTTCTCCGGTTTAAGCAGCACATATACCATGTATATGAATACTACTACTGAGATGATGAATAATACAAGCATACTTTTTAAGTTTTTGTTCTTGTTGTCCTGAGCAAAGCGAAGGATCAAATTTTTTCGAACCAGTTAATTGATTTGACAAAAAGCCACATGCACACTAGCAGGGCAATTAAGAGAAGGATCATAAGCATATCTTTTTTCTGTCTCAGATACCATCCGGATGCCAAAAAGCATAGAAAACTTGCAACTATTTAAAAATCAATTATTTATGGTTGTTTTGTTAAAAACTAAAAATTACATAAAACAAAAAACCCTTCCAAAATGGAAGGGTTTCTTTTTCATTATGAAAAGAATTCAATAATTAATCGACCAGAATTTTATACTCTTCAATTTTTCTGTAAAGTGTGGTTAGTCCAATACCCATTAATTTGGCCGATTCTGTTTTATTTCCTGAAGTTAACTTAAGAACTCTCTGAATATGCAATTTCTCAATACTTGCGAGGTCCAAAGTAGTGTTTGTGTCGACAAGAGAATCTCTTTCACTGTTAAAAGGCAAATCATTCGAACTTAACACAGCAGAATCTGAAAGAATTAAAACGCGTTCAATCACATTTTTCAGCTCTCTGATATTCCCCTTCCACAAATGATTTTGAAGTTTTGATATAAATGAATTATCAGTTTCAGGTACCGGCTTATTAAGTTTTCTCGCAAACTGCTCAACATAGTAGTGGGTAAGGAGCGAAATATCAGATTTACGTTCATTCAAACTTGGTAACTGAATCGTAAAAACCGATAAGCGATAAAAAAGGTCTTCTCTGAATGCTGCATGACTGATCTCACGCTCTAAGTCGCGGTTTGTAGCCGCTATAATACGGACATTCGTTTTGGTAGTTTTAGTATCACCAAGTTTTATAAATGTTCCATCTTCCAAAACCCTTAAAAGCTTAGCCTGCAAATCAAGGCTCATTTCCCCAATTTCATCAAGGAATATCGTTCCATGATCCGCTTCTTCAAATAAGCCTTTCTTATCTTTTATTGCTCCAGTAAATGCACCGGATTTATAGCCGAAAAGTTCACTTTCAAGAATATCCTTCCCAAAAGCACTGCAATTCACAGCTACAAAGTTTTGATCCTTCCTGTTGCTGTTAAAATGAATCGCTTTGGCGAAAATTTCTTTTCCGGTACCCGTTTCGCCCAATAATAAGACCGTTGTATCGGTACCAGAAACTTTTTGAGCAAGATATTTAGCACTTTGAATTTCATCAGAATTCCCAATAATCGAATCGAATCCGAAACGCTTTTCAAGAGTTCGCTCAAGATGCTGAACTTTGCGCTGCAGCAAAGCCTTATCCATTGCTTTGGCAACCAATGGAATTATTTTATCATTATCATCGCCCTTTATGATATAATCGAAAGCACCATTCTTTATCGACTGAACACCATCCTCAATTTTGCCAAAAGCAGTAAGATTGATTACTTCAATTGATGGATCGATCTTTTTAATTTTAGTGACCAGATCCACACCATTAAAGTCAGGGAGTTTCACATCACTCAAAACCACAGAAATGTCTTCCTTTTCTAAAATTGCTAATCCAGATTTTCCATCACCTGCCTGATACACTTTATACCCTTCCAGCCCCAGAATTCTGGAAATTAAAGAACGAAGCCGCTCTTCATCATCAATTATAAGGATCTTTTTGATAGGCTATTTTTGAACAAAGAACAAAGTAAGTCTTTTATTGGGATATGTTCAAAAGTCTTATCAAATAGACTGTATAATCTGTTTAGGAATTATTAACCAATCTGTATAGCTATTTCAGTGCGTGACTGAACGTGAAAATCGTCCTACCATCTTCTTACCAAGTGCTTAGATCCTTCGATCAAATTACCCTTTGATCGAAGGATCAGAGCAGAAAGCAATTTATAGAACTATACTTGTTTAATCTGACCTGCTAACCAATAAATTAATTGTAAAAACAATATTAGAATAATGATGATGATATACCTCCAGATCATTCAAATAAATCCTCACTTAAGTTGTTTGCGCCAAGTTTTGGTTTTGCTTCTTAAAGAACAAACCCATTATTGCGCCTGACACAACAGCAAGGCCAAGAATTGCCAAAAACCTCCATATATGTCCCATTACGTTAATTCCATTATCCTGGTTTATAAAGGTGATAATGTAGAAATAGAGAGCATAAGACGTTAAAATAAAAGTTAAAACTAATGTCACAAAGGCTTTTAAATAAGTGACTCTAAATCGCTTTTGAGCTTTTAATACAAGCACTGTTGCGATCATAACCGTTGCATAAACGGGTATTGACAACCAGCCATTATTTGATAGCCTATTACTGACAATTAAAAGCCCACCTCCGGATAATCCACAAATTAGAACTGTTGGGATGATTTGTTTCAGATTGATCTGTTGTAAGTTCATTGGATTAAGTATTAAAATTTAATTTTCCTATTCTCTTTTTGTTGAAAATTTCCTTTGGAAATCCTTTTTTTAAATGCTTAAAACTTTAATATTTCTTTAAAATAATAAGCTATTTTTATATGAACAGAAAGATAAGATACATCTTGAACTATCACATATGTTTCTAATTCATAAATAAGGATATACCAAATGAAAAGATACACATTATTTTTTATTGCACTGTTTTTACTGGGCAATAGTTCAAAAGCTCAACAATCCCAGGCGGAACAATCAACAAAACCCTACAGCATTATCATCAAGGGTGGGCATGTAATTGACCCAAAAAACAATATCGATGAGATCATGGATATTGCAATTACATCGCCTCAGGGAAATCAAACAACCAGAACAAGCGTTCCTGCGATAGACGGTAAAATTGCACTGGTAGCCAGGAATATTGACGCAAATCTTGGTTTAAAAGTAATTAATGCTAAAGGCATGTATGTAACTCCGGGCCTCATTGACCTGCACGTGCATGTTTTTTCCGGAACCAATTTAAAGCAGCAGTACATGAATGGCCCAAGTTCGGTTTGGCCTGATGGATTCACATTCCGGTCCGGTGTCACAACAGTAGGAGATGCTGGCAGTGCAGGATGGCGCAGTTTTCCTGAATTCAAGAAGAATATTATTGACAAATCACAAACAAGGATTCTTGTATTTCTGAATATTGTTGGTGATGGTATGGGTGAGTATCAGCAGAATGTTAATGATATGGATCCCAATATGGCAGCAGAAGTTGCAATAGCAAATAAAAAGGAGGTAGTGGGTTTTAAATCTGCTCATTTTGGCGGGAATCCATTCATACCTTTGGATAGTGCAGTAAAAGCAGGAAATATTGCAAATATGCCTGTGATGCTGGATTTAACTTATCCTTCAAAGCCAAGTATTACTTCCGTTGAGGATCTGTTTATGAAACATCTTCGTCCCGGAGATATTTTTACACATATGTACCGCCTGACCTTTCCATTTTTCTATGATAATGATAAAGTTTCAGCCCTTGCAATTGCTGCACAAAAAAGAGGAATACTTTTCGATATAGGACATGGAGGAAATGGTTTTACATTTGCCCGTGCA
>CAYJAM010000266.1:0-4354 GCA_964367725.1 uncultured Sphingobacterium sp.
GATGCCGATAAAGGTTATCGCGTGGACAAGAAGTATCAGGCTTCCTTCTGCGGTTACTTCCCGGCAGATAATCCAAAATATTCGCTGATCGTTGTGGTCAACAACCCGCGTAAAGGCACCTATTATGCAGCTTCTGTGGCCGGTCCGGTATTCAGAGAGATTGCAGACAGGGTTTTCGCAAGCGATATCAACATGTTTGATCCACTTAAGGAGCAAAAATTTACTGGAAGTCTGAAGCTGCCTGAAGCGAAGGCCGGAGAGCGTAAAGCAACCCAGGCTGTTTATAAAGCTTTCGGTATCAAGGCATTGTTTGCATCCAATTCCGATTATATAAGTCTGGATACCAATAAGGGTGTTGTTTCTCAGGAAGTAAAGATTACCGAAGGTTTGGTGCCTGATGTAAGTGGAATGGGATTGAAAGATGCGCTTTATGTTGCCGGCAATTCAGGATTAAAAGTACTGGTTCGCGGAAGCGGAAAGGTCGTCAGACAATCCCTTGTTGCTGGTACCAGTGTACAAAAGGGTCTTCCAATTATTTTAGAACTCGAATGATGATGAAGCTCAAGGATATATTATACGGAGTATCACTCAGACAGGTTTCGGGTTCAACCAATGGAAAAGTATCAGGTATTTGCTTCGATTCGCGCAAAGCAGCTCCCGGAGTTTTATTTGTTGCAGTACGTGGTACTGAATCTGATGGACATGCTTTTATAGATCGTGCCATTGATCAGGGTGCATGCGCTGTGCTATGTGAAGAATTTCCTAAAGAACTAAAAGAGAAGGTAAGCTATTTCCAGGTTGAGAATTCAGCGATAGCACTTGGAATTACTGCATCCAATTTTTATGATAATCCCTCTTCCAAACTAAAACTGGTTGGGGTTACCGGTACGAACGGCAAAACAACGATTGCAACTTTACTTTTTCAATTATTTCAGGACTTGGGTTATAAAACTGGTTTGCTTTCTACGGTTCAGAATCAGATCAATGATCTAATTGTTCCGGCGACTCATACCACACCCGATCCAGTGGTTTTGAATAGTCTGCTGAATGATATGGTTGATAGCGGATGTGATTATTGCTTTATGGAGGTTAGCTCGCATGCCATGGTTCAACACAGAACCGAAGGACTAAGTTTTTCGGGTGGGATATTTACTAACCTCACGCATGATCACCTCGATTTTCACAAGACTTTTGATGCCTATCTGAAAGCTAAGAAAAGCTTTTTTGATGGATTGACCAGTCAGGCTTTTGCGCTCACCAATATTGATGATAAGAATGGGATTGTGATGCTTCAGAATACGGGAGCCCACAGAAAGACTTACGGACTCAAGAATATAGCTGATTTTAAAGCCAGGATCATTGAAAATCATTTCAGTGGTTTATTGCTGAATATCGATGGGCAGGAAGTTTGGTTTAAGATGGTAGGAAGCTTCAATGCCTACAATCTGCTTGCAGTTTATGCAACGGCATTATTGCTTGAGCAGGATAGTACCAGGGTATTGACTTCTCTCAGTCGTTTAAGCGGTGCTGAAGGTCGTTTCGATTATATTATTTCGCCCTCAGGAATTATTGGCATTGTAGATTATGCCCACACCCCCGATGCCGTGCAAAATGTACTGAGCACCATTCAGGATATCCGCAAAGGAACCGAACAGGTAATTACTGTGATCGGATGCGGAGGTGACAGGGATAAAGCCAAGCGTCCGGTGATGGCCAAAGTAGCATGCGACTGGAGTACAAAGGTTGTACTGACCTCTGATAATCCACGTTCTGAAGTTCCTGAGCAGATCATTAAGGAGATGGAGGAAGGGGTGATGCCAAGCAATAAAAAGAAAACGCTTTCAATTACCGATAGAAAAGAAGCAATCCGTACGGCCTGCCATCTGGCAAAACCCGGTGATATAATTCTTGTTGCCGGAAAGGGTCACGAAAAATATCAGGATATCGCTGGAGTGAAACTTCCTTTTGATGATAAAGAGATTTTAACTGAATTTTTAAATCTGATGAGCTAATGTTATACTATCTGTTCACATGGCTGGATAAGCAATACGATATTCCCGGAGCAGGATTGTTCCAGTTTATCTCATTCCGTACTGCAATGGCAGTTATCTTATCTCTGATTCTGACCACAGTTTATGGCAGCCGTCTCATTAGAATACTAAGAGCAAAACAGGTTGGTGAATCAGTTAGGAATCTGGGCCTTGAAGGGCAGATGCAAAAGCAGGGTACTCCAACTATGGGGGGATTGATCATCCTTCTTGGAATTCTGTTGCCAACTATACTATTTGCCAAAATTGATAATATTTATATCATTCTCATGCTGGTTACCACGGTATGGATGGGTCTGATAGGCTTTGTTGATGACTATATCAAGGTATTTAAAAAGGATAAAGAGGGCTTAGCAGGTCGCTTTAAGATTATGGGTCAGGTGGGCCTTGCATTGATTATTGGCTGGACCATGTATTTCCACCCTGATATTGTAGTCAGGGAACAGGTCACACTGCCGGCAAAGGTCAGTGCACCATTAGAAGTTCATAAACGTGGAGATCAATTTTATTATACCCAGGACCTCAAGTCGACCATCACCAATGTTCCTTTTTACAAGGATAATGAATTTGATTATGCCAAGGTGCTCACTGTTTTTGGCAATGGATATGAAAAGTATTCACTGGTTGTCTTTTTATTGTTTGTGATTGTTATCGTCACAGCGGTTTCGAACGGAGCTAATCTTACAGATGGTATCGACGGATTGGCCACAGGAACATCAGCTATTGTCGGCATTACGCTGGCTATTCTTGCCTATGTTTCGGGGAATACCATTTTTGCTGATTACCTGAATATCATGTATATCCCAAATTCAGGGGAGCTTGTAATTTTTGCCGGTGCATTTGTTGGGGCATGCGTGGGCTTTTTATGGTATAATTCATATCCTGCCCAGGTTTTTATGGGCGACACAGGAAGTCTGGCTATCGGTGGAATTATTGCCGCTTTCGCGATCATGATCCGTAAAGAATTATTGATTCCTGTACTATGCGGAGTCTTTCTGGTCGAAAATCTTTCTGTGATCATGCAGGTCTCCTATTTCAAGTATACGAAGAGAAAGTTTGGTGAAGGAAGGCGAATCTTTTTGATGTCGCCATTGCATCATCACTATCAGAAGAAGGGATATCATGAGGCCAAAATCGTTACGCGATTCTGGATCGTTGGAATTTTACTGGCAATTATAACTATTGTGACTTTAAAACTGCGTTAATGGGGGCTGAGAAATATATCGTTGTTTTAGGTGCCGGCGAAAGCGGGACAGGTGCAGCATTATTAGCTCAGAAGGAGGGATTTGCCGTATTTGTTTCAGATTTCGGGCCTATTGCTGATCAGTATAAGAAAGAACTGGAGCAGGCCGGAATTCCTTTTGAGGAGAATCAGCATACCGAAGATCGTATTCTCAAGGCTACTGAGGTAATCAAAAGCCCTGGAATCCCGGATAAAGCCCCAGTTATCAAAAAATTGATTGAAAAGAATATTCCAATCATCTCTGAAATTGAATTTGCGGCAAGGTACACCAGTGCAAAGCTGATCTGCATCACCGGATCAAACGGCAAGACTACCACAACCATGCTTACCTATCATATCCTGCAGAACGCAGGCCTTAATGTGGGTCTTGCTGGGAATATTGGCAAGAGCTTTGCAAAACAGGTTGCATTCGATGATTTTGAATATTATGTTCTCGAGATAAGCAGCTTTATGCTCGATAATATGTACAGCTTCAAAGCTGATATCGCAGTCTTATTAAACATCACACCTGATCATCTCGACAGGTATGATTATAAAATGGAAAACTATTCAGATTCCAAATTCAGAATTATTCAGAATCAGCAGCAGGATGATGTATTCATCTATTGTGCTGATGATGAGGAGACTAATAAAGGTCTGACAAAGCGCCGGATAAACTCAAAAGCCTATCCTTTCTCCATTGAGAAAACCCTTGAAAAAGGTGCTTTTCTTCAGGGAGATCAAATCATAATTAACCTACACCACACAAACCAAGAATCACTGACTATGTCACTTAACGATTTAGCTCTGCAGGGCAAGCACAACATTTATAATTCTATGGCTTCGGGCATAGTAGCAAAGGTGCTTGAATTAAGAAACGAGACCATTCGCGAAAGCATGGGAAGTTTTACCAATATCGAACATCGCCTTGAGCATGTGGCCAAAATTTCAGGGATCGATTTTATCAATGATTCTAAAGCAACGAATGTGAATTCAACCTGGTACGCCCTCGAAAGTATGCCCGGAGATGTTGTACTTATCCTTGGTGGGGTGGATAAGGGCAATGATTATGGGATGCTGAAAG
>CAYJAM010000267.1:0-4350 GCA_964367725.1 uncultured Sphingobacterium sp.
TTGTCCAGGTCAATTGGTTATATCGGGAACAAGTGAGGGAGTTGACAAGGCTTGCGAATTATTAATTCAAGCCGGTGCGAAGCGGGCATTAAAACTCAATGTTGGGGGTGCATTTCATTCCCCTTTAATGGAGCTTGCCCGGGTTGAACTGCAATCGGCAATAGAGAATACTGAAATTAATGAACCAATTTGCCCGATTTATCAGAATATAGACGCCAAACCATACACTGATGTAGCCAATATTAAACATAATCTGATTTCACAGTTAACCGGAGCTGTTCGCTGGACACAAACAATTCAAAAAATGCTTCATGATGGAGCAACTTCATTTACTGAGGTGGGACCTGGCAGTGTATTACAGGGTCTTGTAAGGAAGGTTGATCGGAGTGTTCCAACATTTGGTGCAGATTTATAAAAATAATCAATTGAATCTCACCAAAGGGGTCTGATTTTTGTTCAATAAGTTAATTAAGCTTTTTACCTAATTCATCACCTTTGAGCGGGAATTTAAAAATTCGGCTTCTTTTACTTTTGCTGGCCGTTGGCTTTGCATGCACTGCTTTAACAATAAGTTATACTGTCCTGGATGATGAGGTACTTAGCCTTGAAGCACGCAAGGTCGAACGGCGTCTTCACAGAAAGGAGAAATTAGTTGATCAGTTATTAAATAATGTATCTGTCCGGGATTCATTAAAAAACATCAATACTAATGGAGAATGGGCCCAATTTATCATTTCTGAGTTCGGTGAAAAGGAGAATATTTATATCCAGACATTTGAAAATGGGAAGTTCAATTTTTGGAGCGGGAATAGAATTGTTTTAGAATCAGACAGTCTTGTTAGAGAAGGTACATCATTTGTTCATTGGAGGAATGGGTATTATGAAGTGGTTAAAAGGACATGGGATAAGTTTTCGGTTATTTGTTATATTCCGGTCATGTCTGATTATCCTTATCAGAATGAATATTTGAGTAATAATTTTTCAGCAGACCTATTAACTTCAAACACATTGGATATTGCCAGTTTGAATGATAAGGAGGTATTCAATATCCGCAATCTGGATGGTAAATATTTATTTTCTGTAAAATTAAGAACGCCGCCTTCAAATTCTTTTTACAACTATCTGGAGTTATGGATGTGGGTTTTGGCTATTGCATTTGCTCTTATCTTTTTGACCAACCTTTGTATTTCTATTGCGAATAAAGGGAATGTTGGCTTTGCTGTTCTTTTATTGTTCAGCTCGGTTCTCGCTTTCAGGCTCATTGATCTTCAGAACAGATGGTTAAGCAAGTATTTTGATATTGAACTTTTCGACCCTAAGCATTACGCCTCCAGTTATTTCCTTCCATCTATTGGAGAATTTTTTCTAAATATTATTGCTTTCACCTGGGTTTTGGTATTTATTTATTCTTATCGGGATAAAATTTTAAGTTCTGGCCTTGTGCAAAGTAAGCGTTTGAGTTATATTTTGTTACCCATAACTGGAATGTTCGTCTACATTAGTACTTATGTTATTGATGACCTATTTAAGGGGCTGGTAACTAATTCAAATATCAACTTTGATGTGAGCAATGTATTGAACTCTAACTGGTTAAGCTGGTTTGGTTTACTGATCTTCTGTATTGCGATTTTGAATCTTTATCTGATCATATCATTTTCATTAACCTTAATATCGAAGTTGAACGTCAATAAGATGGAACGTCAATTGATTTTCATTGTGTGTTTTGTACTTATTACGATATTCCATATAATTTTTACTGAGTTCTCGGTATTCTTTATATTATTTTCACTTATTCTATTTTTAGCTGGCAGAGCCTATTTTAGTTCAGAAGGTAAGATCAATGCAATCACTCTGGTTCTTTGCATATTAATCATTGCCCTTATTGGTTCATTGAAACTATCTAAATATCAGTTTATTAAAGAACAGGAAAGCCGGAAGATTCTGGCAGGAAAACTGGAATCATCGGTCGATCCCAATGCAATTCTTTTGTTTTACAAGTTGGAAGGGGAAATCATCAGGGATAAATTTATTACCGATTATTTTAAGGATCCCTTGTCAAGTCACAGTGCGTTAAATAACAGGCTTGTGAAATTGTATATGGCCGGTTATTTATCCAGATATGATTTTGAGAGTTTTGAGTATAATGAAAAGGACGAATTTTTTCAGGGCGACAGGGGTATTCCGCTGTCTAATTTCAAAAACCTGGTACTAAAAGGCTCGGTAAAAGTCACGGAGTATTTTTACCAAAAAAACAACACGTTTGGATTTAAGCAATACTTTGCAATATTGCCAATAATTGAGGAAAATACTAAGATCGGCACCCTGGTTTTACAACTCAATTCTAAACGCCTGAATGAAGTTGGAGTATTTCCTGAACTTCTCATTGATGGAAAAATAAAGGAGGATCTTCAGCTCAAAGATTATTCATTCGCTTATTATAGTGACGGCCGTTTACTAAATCAGCATGGGAATTATGTTTATAATCTGGTTAATAATGAATTCAGAGGAAAAAACAGAGAATTTGTTTATGTCAATAATTCTGAGAGTGGCCGGCAATATAATCATCTCATCTTTCAGCCAAATCCCAGGAAGCTTGTAATTGTCAGTCGCGAAATAGACAGCCTTTTTACCCAGCTGGCTTCCGTTTCGTTCATCTTTTTAATCTTATTATTGTTTGCAGGTTTGGTATATGTTATACAATTATTGTGGAACAGTTTGCAAAACTATAATATCAGTTTCCGGAATTTCAGGTGGAGTCTGCTGATCTCATCAAACAGAATGTTGTACAAAACGAGGATACAATTATCCATGGTTTCTGCTGTGGTTATTACACTATTGATAACCGGGATAATCACTTTTTACAACATTAGTCTGCAATACAGAGCTCAGCAGGAGTATACTGTCTTGGATAAAGTAGTAAAGATATCATCAGGTATTAACAAGCAGATTGTGGATAGGGGGACGCCAACTCCTGATGAGCAGGCAGTAGTTGCATTCAATAACTTAGCTGATCTTAATGGTGTAGATCTAAATTTGTTTGATCTGGGTGGTAAGCTTCTGCACTCTACACAGCCTAAGATCTATGAAAACGGTTTAATTGCTCCACAAATGAATGCTTTGGCTTATTTATACTTAAACAAATTACAGAAGTCTGAATTTGTTACCAGAGCACAAATTGGCAATCTTTCATTTATTGCAGCATTTGTTCCTCTTCGTAATAGTAAAGGTGAAGTTATAGCTTATTTGTCATTGCCCTATTTTTCAAACGAGAAAGATTATCAAGAGCGAATAGGCGTATTTCTTAATGCTTTAATAAATGTATATGCCCTGGTATTTGTGGCTATTGGGTTTTTTGCTGTTTTTGTTGCAAGCCGGATCACTAGTCCGTTGACATTGATACAAAAACTTCTGCGTGATACTAAAATTGGGAAGAAGAATGAACACATCATTTGGAGGCGGAATGATGAAATTGGAAATCTGATCACTGAATATAATACCATGATATCTGCACTTGAGGAAAGTGCACAAAAGCTCGCCCGTTCAGAACGTGAAACAGCCTGGCGTGAAATGGCAAAGCAGGTTGCTCATGAGATCAAAAATCCGCTTACTCCTTTAAAACTTGGAGTTCAATTATTGGAGAAATCCTGGAAGGAAAAGGATCCAAAATTTGAGGCTAAGTTTGAACGGTTCACGAAATCATTCATTGAACAGATAGAAAGTCTTTCTCACATTGCCTCTGAGTTCTCTAATTTTGCTAAAATGCCCGAAACCAAATTAGAAAAGATAAATCTCAATGAGAAAATAAGGCAATCCATTATACTTTACAGGCAGTCTGAGCACACAACTATTAATTTTGAAAGCAACTCGGAGAATGATATTATTATTAGTGCAGACCGGGATCAAATATTAAGATGTTTTAATAATTTAATTAAGAATGCTATCGAGGCAAGGTATGGAGAAAGGCATTGTATTATTGACATTCTGTTGTACCGCAAGTCAGGTTCTGTATGTGTTGAAATAAAAGATAATGGAACCGGTATGTCTGAAGAACTTAAAAGAAAGATTTTTACTCCTAATTTTACGACAAAAAGCTCTGGTACCGGACTTGGACTTGCATTTGTGAAGCAGGCTATAGAAAATATTGGCGGGAATATCACATTTGAAACTGCACCGGATATTGGTACTACATTTTATATAGTAATACCAGTGCTTGAAACCTTGAATCAGAACAGTATTGACTGAAACAGATGATCAGTAGATAGGCCGTTTATCTGAGACTCACTGATCCTTTTCCCATGGTATATCCATCCGCGTAGAGTATTATTGTATAGAGCCCTTTCTGGTATGTTC
>CAYJAM010000268.1:0-4347 GCA_964367725.1 uncultured Sphingobacterium sp.
CAAAAGCCTTCAACGACCGTCTAGACTTTACCGGAGTAGTGCTAACTAAATTAGATGGTGATACCCGTGGGGGTGCTGCACTTTCTATCAAATCAGTGGTTAACAAGCCAATCAAATTTATTGGTACCGGTGAAAAGATGGAAGCCCTGGATGTGTTCTATCCCGACAGGATGGCCAGCCGTATTCTCGGGATGGGTGATGTGGTTTCGCTTGTTGAACGTGCTCAAATGCAGTTTGATGAGAAAGAAGCTGCCGAACTTCAGAAAAAGATCCGCAAGAATAAATTCGATTTCAATGACTTCCTGAGCCAGATTCAGCAGATCAAGAAAATGGGTAATATGAAAGATTTGATGGGAATGATTCCGGGGGTTGGAAAAGCGATTAAGGATGTGGATATTGATGATAATGCCTTTGTACCAATTGAAGCCATCATCCGCTCCATGACTCCTTATGAGCGTGAAAACCCTGATTCAATCAATCAAAATCGCCGTACCCGAATTGCCAAAGGCTCGGGTACCAATATCACAGAAGTGAATAAGCTGATCAAGCAGTTTGAGGATATGCGTAAGGTTATGAAGCAGTTCTCAAACCCTGCTGCTGCGGCTAAGATGATGAAGGGCATGCCTAAAATGCCGTTTGGGAAGTAAGTTTTATTCCTCCGTTTGGTGTTATCACCATACCGGCTCTTTAGTGAGGTTGGTGTTATTTAAGGTTGGTGATAACACCAACCACAGGGAAAGGGATTAAGGATTAATCACCCATTTTAACAAAGCTTAACATATTCTGGTTAATATTATTTGTAAGTTAGATAACCTAACCTATGAATTTATGAACTTGAAAAAACTAGTGATCCTGGCATTTTTCGGCTATGCGATTTTGCCAGGTTCCTCAGTACTAGCTCAGCACAATGAGTTAAGCTATCAACTAACACCTCATTGGCTTTCATCACTCAAATTAGATGAAGCAAGTCAAATAGCCCAGGGAAAAGATCAGTTCGCCGGTCTTGGTGGGTTAAGCTACGCTCACTTTAAAAGCTCAGGGCTTGGCTTAAGGGCAGGGTTTAACCTCGGTTATTTCAGACCAAAGTTAATTGTTAATCGTAATCCGGGTAATGGTTTAAGTGATCAATTACTTGGTTCTGTTGTGATGTATAATAGTTTAAGTTTAGAACCCGTTTACAGATTCACATGGCTCAGGTCAGAATTTGAGATATTTGGAGGTGCTGATCTGCGATATTTTCATAGCATTGGATATACGAGCTATGGTTATAATTATCAGTCGGCCAATCCATCGGAGTTTTCAACTTTTGAAATCAGTGTTGCGCCATACCAAAATAAATTCCAGTCAAATATCTACGGCGGAATAAGCTATATAAAGTCGATAAACTCAAAAAGTCGCATTGGTATCAGCCTGATTAGCAATCTCGGTCTATCTAAACCCGGGGGTGGCCAGTTTACTGCTACGGCAAATAATGGGAATACGTTCCAGACCAATTTCAAACCTGTAACAGACTTTACCGGCATTCGTATTCAATATGGCTACAATGTCCGGAAGAATGAAAAACCCACAGAACCGTCAGATGGGCTGATTCGCCAGGCCATTTTTTTGGAAGCTCTGGGCAGTGGAGGCCTGTTCTCCTTAAACTACGATCGGAGATTAAAATCCGGTAATGACGGATTTGGCATACGGGTAGGACTCGGACTTGGCACAGGTTATGAAATCAATGAAGATGAATTTAAAAGACGTGTTAGTGTACCATTAATGGTCAACTACATCTTTGGCAGTGGCCGTAACGGGCTGGAAACCGGCATTGGAATTACTCCGGAATATGCTGTCAGTAAACCCAAGGATGATCAGAGAATGAATGCCTGGGGAAACCTGAATGTTCTTTACCGCCTTCAGCCTGTTAAAAAAGGTTTTATAATGCGTATAGGCTGGACTCCAGTAATTGGCAGAGGCAGTCTTAATCCATACTTTGCAGGTGTTTCTTTTGGGTATAGTTTTACGAAATAGCAGCAGTTAGTACCCTATGAAGCCGGAAGCCCGGAAATATTAACAATGGTTGGTGATTACAACTACCACAGGAAATGGTAAAAGAGCAGAGAACTTCAATGAATAGGATAGGTCAAAGCAATCAAATTATGGATACTTCAATGAGATATTGGCGATACGTCATAGTAACTTTGTTTATTTGTTCATGTTCACCGCGGGTGAATGTAAATTCGAATGATTCTGAATCAATAAAAGGAAAGAAACTTAGTTTGCAACGTGAATTGTTAAGGGATTATGCATTGTGCGCCTGCTTACGATTCGGATATAAGGATACAGAGGTATACAACGATATTAGCACACCAATCCTCTTAAACCAGATGTTATATTCGAGTTTCGTTACAGATCTAATCAAAGAGAAATCAAAGACCTATGCTGGCAATATAAAAGGGTCAGAGGTAGCTGATTACAATAATGAGCGCCCAATCATAGTTGATTGTCTAAAGTATTATAAAAGCTCAACACTAGATTCGCTGATACGATCCTTTGACTCGGAACTTTGAAAGGAATTATAAAACAAGGTCATTATTTCCCTATGCTTGGTTTTATCACCAAACCAACTATAATACCGTTCCCTCATTCCTTCCCACCTTTTACTAAATTCTTAACCCCTTTGCAGCAAATGGTTCCATAACTTAGGTAACCATGCCAGCAAAAACCTTTGGAAGTGCCGTTTTTGGAATTGAAGCGATCACCATAACTATTGAGGTTAATATCAGCGGCGGACTCAATTATTTCGTAGTTGGTCTGCCGGATAATGCGGTAAAAGAAAGTATGCTGCGCATAGAAAGCGCCCTGAATAATTCAGTCTTTCATATGCCCAGGCAACGAATCATCGTCAATCTGGCACCTGCTGATATTCGGAAAGAAGGTTCTGCCTATGATCTGCCAATTGCCATTGGTATTCTGGATGCTTCCGGACAGATTTTCAGCACAAAACTTGACAAATACCTTATTCTTGGTGAGCTTTCCCTTGATGGAGGCATCCAGGCAATTAAGGGAGCCCTCCCGATTGCTATTCAGGGTAAACGGGATGGATTCAAAGGAATGTTATTACCAAAAGAGAACGCGAGGGAAGCTGCCATCGTAGATGATTTTGAGGTTTATGGAGTGAGCCAGCTCTCGGAAGTGATCGGATTTTTTGATAACAGCCTTGAACTGCAAAGAACCATAGTCAATACCCGGGAAGAGTTTAAATACAACATCAATAATTATGATAGCGATTTCTCGGATGTAAGGGGACAGGAAAACATTAAACGTGCACTCGAGATTGCTGCGGCAGGAGGTCATAATGTGATCCTGATCGGTCCGCCGGGAGCAGGCAAGACCATGCTCGCCAAACGCCTGCCCACCATTCTTCCTCCTCTCGATCTGTACGAGGCCCTCGATACCACCAAGATCCATTCGGTAGCCGGAAAACTCTCCGCATCCGATTCCCTGATGACGGTAAGACCCTTTCGCTCTCCGCATCATACCATAAGCGATGTTGCTTTGGTCGGAGGAGGCACCAACCCTCAACCCGGAGAAATTTCACTCGCCCATAATGGAGTGCTCTTTCTGGATGAGTTGCCTGAATTCAAACGCACCGTTTTGGAAGTGATGAGACAACCTCTCGAAGAACGGAGGGTAACCATCTCGAGAGCCAAATCAACAGTGAATTACCCGGCAAGTTTTATGCTGGTGGCTTCGATGAATCCTTGCCCCTGCGGTTTCTACAATCACCCTGAAAAGGATTGCATCTGCGCACCGGGTGTGGTTCAGAAATATTTAAGCAAGATCTCCGGTCCGCTGCTTGACCGCATCGACCTGCATGTGGAAGTCACCCCGGTAAATTTCAATGAACTCTCTTCTGAGCGGCTCAGCGAAAAAAGCGAATCTATCCGCGAACGGGTAACCGAAGCCAGAAACAAACAGCTCAAACGATTTGAAGAAAAAGCGGATGTGTTCTGCAATGCCCAAATGAGCCCGAATATGGTCAGAAATATTTGCAAAATCAATGAAAGCGGACAGGTATTATTGAAACAAGCAATGGAAAAACTTGGTCTTTCGGCGAGAGCGTACGACCGCATCCTGAAAGTTTCAAGAACCATTGCTGACCTGGCTGGAAGTGAAGAAATCCAACTGGAGCATCTGGCTGAAGCGATACATTACCGGAGTTTGGACCGGGAGGGATGGGCAGGTTGATTGGATGTTTGGTTATGAGCCACTAGCCCGCACCAAATGTCATTATTTTATAGTTGAGTTCAACCTGCTGATTGCTAGTTCAAGGTCGAAATTTCTCTTTAGACCCTAAATACA
>CAYJAM010000269.1:0-4334 GCA_964367725.1 uncultured Sphingobacterium sp.
TCTGCAATTCGTTCAACTTTTGTGCTCTCGGTTTTTGCAGAATAAATCCAGTCAATAAATTCTTTTTTTTGCCCATCAGTATATGATGAAAATATTTCGAAGGCAATGGGGTCTGTTTTAAGGCAATCTAAGAATTCCTCAGGTATTTCAATTGGATTTGTATCAGCATACAATGTTATATTAACCCAATCGCCTTCTTTTTTGCCAATTTTTTTTCTGATTTCGGCCTTAACCGGTAAAAATAGCTTACCATTACCCATTGGCATCAGTTTGTAGTTCTTGATCTCAAAATCATCAATATAACCTCTGACTTTTACCCAGCCGAAAGGAAATGTTTTCTCCTGCAAAACTTCGGGTATGGCAGCATAGGTCCAGCCACCCTTGCCTGGATATTTTTCAAGTAGATATTTTCTGTTGACTAAAGGTTTTTCTGTTTTCAATTTTCTTTCTGGATATTTTAATCTTATTCCACAGCTTCCCAAACCATTGCTACTTTCCCTTTGGTGCGCATGGCTTCAATATACCCAATGGCTTCCGGTATTTTTTTATAGGGAAAGGTCTTTTCTATGTGAACTTTAATTTTCTCATTTTGTATTAAAGAGGCCAGAATCTCCAGATCTTTAGTATTTGCTACTGCAGTAAATTGTGCTAGAGGAAATTTACTAAATGCACTTTTTAAAAGTACCGACATCATATGCCCAATCGTTGTGAAACCTACCATCACACCCCTTTCTCCCATACGCTTAAAATCTTCAAATGAAAGATTACCCTGAGTATCAATGATCAGATCATATTTCCCCTGGTGCTGATGTATGTTTTCTTTATCGTATGGAATCACATGGTCAGCACCTAAATTCTTTACAAAGTCAAGATTTTTGTCTGAACATACAGCACTTACCCTGGCACCATAAGCCTTTGCAATTTGAACAGCGAAATGTCCTACACCTCCCGAAGAGCCATTGATCAAGACCGATTCCCCTGCTTTGAGTTTTCCATGAGTGATGAGGGCCTGCAATGCTGTTACCCCGGCAATAGGGACACTGGCCATTACTTTGAAATCTATTCCATCAGGCATCCTGGCACAAACATTTGCCGGCGCAGAGGTATATTCTGCAAAAGCACCTCCTTTAAGAGTCTCGCCAAATACCCGGTCCCCGACCTTGAATTGTATTACATTCTTTCCCACTTCCTCAACAATGCCTGCAAAATCAGCTCCCGGAATTTTATACCTGGGTTTGAATAATCCAAAAGTGAACCGTGCAAAAAAGGGTTCGCCCCTCAGGATATGCCAGTCGGCGGGGTTGGCAGAGTTCGCCATTACCTTAACCAGAATATGCTCATCTTTTATGAGTGGTTTTTCAACTTCTTCTAATTGAAGTACTTCTGGGCCACCATATTTGTATTTTGTAAAAGCTTTCATATTCACTGGGTTCTTAAATTTCAGAATCGTTTGTTATTCTAAGCAATTGAACTTGTTATTTATTTGATGTTTATTACTGTTTTTAGTTACAATAGGTGGCAAATTCAGCTTAACTGAGGATCAATAGGATTTCAAGATTTTCTATTTGTCGTCTATTTCTTTAAATCCTGCCTTCATCCAGTGATCCTTAAAAGGCCACTTAATCTGATCTGATATCCGAAAAGCCAAGTGCCTGATTCTCCGCTGTGTGGGAGATTTTAACCTCTAAAAACTGTGGAAAACTTTTTTTGTGGGAGATAGTGGTAAAAAGTGGTAAGTTATTTACTTTTACAGTTGAATAATTATGTAAATACCCGGAATGTCCCATTTCTTAGGAGAATTTGATTGTAAACTTGATGCTAAAGGCCGGATGATGATACCATCCAGTCTGAAGAAACAGCTTCCAGAAGCTGAGCGTGAAGGACTTGTGATCAACCGTGGCTTTGAGAAACATCTGGTTATTTATACTAAAAAGGAGTGGGATAGCATCACCGAAGAACTGAGCAAGCTCAATGCTTACGAAAAGAAAAGCAGGGATTTTATTCGCTATTTCACCAGGGGTGCTACTGAGCTTTCTTTAGACTCGGCAAACCGTATCCTCTTCCCTAAAGCTTTAATGGAATATGCCGGTATCAGCGGAGAGGTTGTTCTTTCATGTGTACTGAATAAAATAGAGGTCTGGGCAAAAGATGCTTACGACTCTCAGATGGATAATGAGCCTGAAAACTTCGCCAATCTGGCCGAAGAAGTTATGGGCAGTATGGGAAGGAGGGCGCATGACTGATTATCATAATCCGGTGATGCTGCAGGAATGTATGGAAGGGCTGAACATTAAGCCTGATGGAATTTATGTTGATGTGACTTTCGGGGGTGGTGGCCACTCTCGTGAAATATTGAAGCACCTGGGTCCTAAAGGTCGTTTGCTTGCATTTGATCAGGATGCCGATGCTCAGAAGAATTTACCAAAAGATGATCGATTAACCTTTATTGATCAGAACTTCCGCTACCTCAAAAATAATTGCCGGCTGCAGGGCGCCATTCCTGCGGATGGTATTCTGGCTGATCTGGGTGTCTCTTCTCACCAGTTTGATCAGCCAGAACGGGGGTTCTCCATTCGCTTTGATGCCGATCTGGATATGCGCATGGATCAGGGAGGTTCGCTTACGGCTAAACAGGTAGTTAATACCTATAGCGAGGAGCAATTGCACCGCATTTTTGGAATCTATGGCGAGATCAAAAATGCTAAAACGCTGGCTCAGACACTGGTAACCCAGCGACTTAACAAGCCGATTGATACTATTGATGAGCTGAAAAAAGTCATTTCAAAACTAATTCCGAAAGGCAAAGAAAATAAGTACCTGGCTCAGGTTTTTCAGGCGCTTCGTATCGAAGTGAACCAGGAACTGGAGGCTTTGAAAGAGTTTTTGGAACAAACGGTGGATGTGCTTAAAAAAGAGGGCAGATTAGTAGTGATGTCCTACCATTCACTGGAAGACAGACTGGTCAAGAATTTTATTGCGAAGGGTAAGTTCCAGGGTGAAGTGGAGAAGGATTTTTTCGGAAATCAGATCAAGCCTCTTGAAAGCATCACACGAAAAGCGATTGTTGCCTCTGAAGAGGAAATTAAACTGAATAACAGGGCACGTAGTGCAAAACTGAGAATAGCACAAAAAAATTAAGCTGATAAAGGCTTGAAAAATGAATAACCAATTTAAACAGGACAAAACAGAGGAGGAATTGGATCAGGAGTCTGAACCTTTAGCTGAGCAATCAGAAAAGGCTGAGCTTCCAAAGAATTTCTTTACCCTGATGTTTACTGAGGGGGTAATCTCTAAGGAGTCGGCTACTCATTTACTGCCATTTGTTGTCTTTATCGCCTTTTTGGCAATGATCTATATCGGTAACCGGCATTTTGCCGAGAATAATATCCGGGATATCGATAAGCTGAGTAAGGAAGTGAAAGAACTGAGCTGGGATTTTAAAACATTAAAAGCTGATCTGATGCTCAAAAGCACTCAGACGGAAGTAGCTAAAGAGGTGGATACACTGGGCTTGATTGAACCGAATGAACCGCCGAAGAAGATTGTGATACGTGAGAATGAGTTTGATTGAATATTGATATTAATTGGATGAGGTCCCTCCTGCGTCGGGATGACAGATAATTAAGAGTTGAAAATGAGAATTAACAGTGAAGTAGAATTTACTAACCAACTAACAACTAACAACCAACAACTAATATGAACATAAGAACCGACATATTGCTCCGTGTATACATCGCCTTTGGGATGATTGTATTGCTGGCTTTTGCGGTGCTTTATAAGCTTGTGGATGTTCAGATTGTCGAAGGAAAGAAATGGAGATCCATGGCGGATAGTCTTTCTACCCGTTTTGCAAACGTAGAAGCTGCAAGGGGGAATATCTATTCTGTTGATGGCAGTTTGCTGGCTACTTCGGTACCAGAGTATGAGGTCCGCATGGATATGCTGGCTGGAGGCATCGAAAAGGATGATGTTTTTTATGAAAAGGTAGATTCGCTTGCAGCTAAACTATCTTCATTTTTCGGTGATAAGTCAAAAAAACAATATTCACGTATGCTGCGTGAAGCCCGGGCTGATCGTGCCCGTTATCTGCTCCTGAAGCGAAATGTAACTCATACTGAATTAAAAGAGATCCGGAAGTTTCCAATTTTTAATATGGGCCGTTATAAGGGCGGACTGATTTCCGTTCATCAGAACAAGCGAATTCTGCCATTTCAGACTCTGGCAGCCAGAACTATTGGTTATAAGAACAATAACGTACAGCCTGTTGGCCTTGAGGGAGCATACAGTGCCTATATAGATGGGGAAAGTGGCAAACGCCTGATGCAGCGAATTGC
>CAYJAM010000270.1:0-4323 GCA_964367725.1 uncultured Sphingobacterium sp.
TTGCCAGGTGATTTCAAGTCGGACCCTTAAGACCCGATAGCTATCGGGTTACGAATTTACCTAGGCACCATACCAGTTAAATTCGTCAGTCGCCTGTTCTAGTCTGCTACCTGATAGCTATCGGTTGACCATTCTGGGATGGCGACTGACGAAATCAACTTTCTAATCGCACAGGTGATTTCGCAAGTCTTTAAATTGATGATTCCATCGATAAATAGACAAATCGTCCCACTGACAAATCCTCCCCATTTGCTAATTTGCTCATTCCCTAATTTGCTAATTCTCTCCCCATCGACAAATAGACAAATCGGCTAATTGACAAATCCTCCGCCATTTCGTATTCCCCAAACTCATGCTTAATATTTCAAACCATAGGCATTGGACTGATTTATTATATTTGAAAAAAAATAAAAAAATGATCGCACACCACGTTTTATTCTGGCTTAAAGCCGACACCACTGAGGAACAGAAAACCGCATTCCGCAAAAGCATGGATACCCTACAATATATTGAAGCAGTGAAAATGTATCATATTGGAACACCGGCTCCTATTGAGCGCGCTGTAGTGGATACAACTTATACTTTTAGCTTATTCCTTCTGTTTGATGATATGGCCGGCCATGATGAGTATCAGGTCCATCCGCTACATAAAGCATTTTTAGATGAGTTCAGGGTATGCTTTGATAAGGTGATTATCTATGATGCTCATTAATCAATCTTAATGATTGGAAGCCTGGAATTCTTTCTAATGACCGCCCAAGGCGGACAAATGTTTATAGAATTATATTAAATGGAGATTCCGCCCGCCCAGGGCGGGCGTATGTATTTAAAATTCTCACATACGACCCCTTCAGGGTCGAAAAACGAGGTGCAATTGCGTTTCTATAAACATACGACCCCTTCAGGGTCGGAAAACAAAAACCTTTACGGCCACTCGTGATAATTCAACACGCTTTCCTTCTTTTATTTATTGTATCCGGCAAAAACTGACTAAATTTATTGGTACAAAAAAACCAAACCGTGAGAATATTCTGCCTCTTCCTTTTGCTCTTAGTTTCCGGAGCAAGCGCATCCGCACAAAGTAAAAAATTTGAATTCATAGCCTTTGGAGATATGCCCTATCGTCTGCCTGATGATTATGCCCGTTTCGAAAATCTGATCAAAGAGGTAAATAAAGAAAAGCCTGCCTTTAGCGTGCATGTTGGTGATTTTAAATCAGGCTCAACTGTTTGCTCCGACGAATATTTTAATAAGATCTTTAACTATTTTGAAAGCTTTTCCCGGCCATTGATCTACACTCCGGGGGATAATGAATGGACAGATTGCAACAGGGAGGCTGCGGGCAAATATGATCCGCTGGAAAGGCTGGCCATATTGAGAAAGATGTTTTTTAAGAATAGCAAAAGTTTCGGACAAAAAAAGATTCAACTTAATACTCAGGGGAGCAATCCTGAATTTGCAAGATATGTTGAAAATGTTGCCTGGGAACATGGCGGGATCCAGTTCGCTACGGTTCATCTGGTAGGCACAAACAATAATTTCAAAGGGACAGACAATACTGAATTCATAGAAAGGGAGAAAGCCAATTTAGCCTGGATCGACGAGATCTTTGCCAGGGCTTCTGATAAAGCAGGGTTGGTGATGTTTACCCAGGCCGATATGTTCTACAGCAGAACTATTTCGCCTGCCTTTCAAAAAATTATAGATAAATTATCTCAGCTGAGCAGGCAATATGGCAAACCTGTTCTCTGGGTCAATGGCGATTCGCATCGCTTTATTGTCGATAAACCCTTGTTAAAGCCTGATAAACGTTCTGCCATCCTTAATTTCACACGCGTGCAGGTTTTTGGTGATGCTGATGTCGCCACAGTTCATGTGACTGTGGATGCACGTTCAAAGGAATTGTTTACGGTAAGGCAGATGGTCCTGGACTGAAGTTTCAAAACTCATCAGTTTGAACTGATCTTCTCTGCTAATCATTCAATATTTTAAGCATCCTCACTTTTTTTAGCGCTCTGTAATGCTGCTTTTAATTGCATGGCCTTATTTCCCAGTTCATCAGCTTCATTCTCTAAGGATTTATCATCATTAATACTCACCTCTCCCTTCATTTGCATGGTAGGTTTTACTCTCCCTTGCTTTTGCTGAACCACATGCCAGGCTTCATTGGGTAAGTGCCTTTCCTGTCCTGGTGCGAGGTGAATATCAGTCCCCTGAGCATAGGCATGTGCCTGCAATTGTGCCGGCTTCGGAGAATTATGATGCACCTTTACTTCGTCCACAGAGTACCCTGAAAGATTTTCTATGCCTGATTTCAGATTATCAGGCAAGCCTGTGTTATTTTCCTGCTGCAGTTTGGTTTCAGCAATTCCCGGCTGACTAAGCTGCTCAGCAAACGTAGAACCTGCATTTTTTTTACCTCTTTTCGAGAGTGATTTTTTCATAATATCTGTTAACGCCCTGGATCTGGATCAAATCCTGGTTTAAGGTCTTTGATAGGTTTAATTCTCTAAAACTGCTATTCTACACTGAAAGGGCCCCTACTCACCATCTGTCCCAACTTGTAAACAGCAGAAATTTTACGCGTATTCTGAATGTTCTCAATCGGATTTGCATCCAGAATAAGTAAATCGGCAATCTTTCCTTTTTCAATGCTTCCATAATCTTTTTCGATCCTCAGAACCCGGGCAGCATTTAAAGTAGCAATACGAATCACATCCTGCGGACTCAAACCGGCTTCAACAAGCAATTCTAATTCCAGATGTTCGGCAAAACCCTGAGCACGGATTGGAAATGCACCTGAATCGGTGCCCAACGCTACCAAAACACCCGCATCATGGAGTTTTTTCACGTTCTGAAGGGCTATCCTGAATGCTGCAGCACTACGAACTGCAGCTGCAGAAGCCTTTTGTTCATTATGGTAGGTTGAGGAAGAAATCATTTCATACACACCGGGTTCGAGAGCAGCCTTAAAAAAGGGTTCCTCAAGCCAGTTTGGTTTTGACATATAAGCATGTGCAAATTTATCGAGCGCAAGTGTTGGGATGTATGGGACCTTACCTGCTTTCATCTTGGTGATCAGCGCATCATCCACCAGACTATCGCGGATACTGTGTCCGAATACGTCAATACCCGAGCTGATTAGCTGACGGGCATCAGATAAATAATATACATGTGCCGCAACTCTTCGCTGATAATGATGTGCCTCCTGAATGATCTTTTGATAAATAGCCGGCTTCATTTTAGTCTGAGGTGTGCCATCAACCCAGATTTTCACCATGGATGGATCAAGACCGTTCAGCTCCTTCATCATTCCCGGAACTTCATCAGCAGACACCGGCCGGTATAAATTGCCCATAAAAGATTCCTTGCTGACAGTTGGGTCGGGAATATTAAAACCATAGCCTCCCGAAAAAAGACGGGCACCCGGTAAAAGACCTTTCATTAATGAATCACGAAAACCGTTTTCATATAAAATTGGTCGATCGGTTCCCAGCGTTTGGACTGTACTTACGCCATAATCCAGGTATTTTTTTAATTGTGCCAGTACATTCTCTCTTGTAAAAAAAGTACCGCTTTGAGCATTCCCTCTAATCACCCCCACATGAACATGAGCACTGATCATTGCCGGCATCACTGTCTTTCCTTTAAGATCAATCACCCGGGCACCGGCACTTTTTAGATTTCTTCCAATGGCTGCGATGCGCTGTCCTTCAATCAGAATATCCGTATTCGCCTGAATTTTGCCACCATTACCGTCAATCAGATTGAGATTCTTCAGCAGGATTCCTGTTTGCACGGATTGCTGAGCAAATGTATCGGATGCAAAAACCAGCAGAATAAAAAAACCACACAGCCGTAACAACTTGCTCTGATATTTAAAAAGATTCATTTTAAACATGTAACTATTGTTTATCTGCACATTTATTTAAACTTAAGAATTTAAATATCAGGCCTCCTGCCAAAGCTGCTGCAATTTCATCAGATCTCTTTTCATATGAGCAAAAATGATTTGCTTATCCGTTGAGATACTGCTCGCTCCATGTTCAGCTCCACCCATAGGATATTCATAGTGCAGGGATACCGGCACCTGTATCTTAAATTCCTTCAAAATCTTAAAATAGGACTTAAAATCAACCATTCCTTCTCCCAAAGGCACATTTTCAACCACCCAGCTTCCATTTTTTTTCAACCAGATACAGTCTTTAACCGCCAGAATTTTAATATGAGGATGTATTAAATTGAGACCGTTCTTCCATGACATACCACCTTCAACCACAGCATGACGGATATCATACTGAACGCCCATATTTCGCTGATCCG
>CAYJAM010000271.1:0-4318 GCA_964367725.1 uncultured Sphingobacterium sp.
AAACTACTACGCTTATCTTCTACACCACCATCTTTGTAATCTTGTTGCTCCTGATCCAAATCTTCGCCAATACCCTTGCTACTCACAACATCTGGAGGTGGTGAAAAAACACAGGCAATATTGAGTTGACTATAGTCAGAATCTTGGGCTAGTTTTGCAGTTTGTAATTTTTGAAAGAGATTATAATAACTAATTGCATCATTGATTGAGCCAGTTGCAAAAATTGCATTAAACCTACGATTTAACGTCACCGCATCATGGTGATTGATTATATATTTAGCAATTGATTCTTTAGTGACAGTTTTAACTTCCTCACTATCTGGCTTAATATATTCAACTTTAAAGGCTAAAACATTATGATCCTCAATCGCCTGAGTGATAGTATAAGAGTGCAATGGTTGTTGAAAAATATCTTCTGTCAATACGTGGCTGGCTTGAGTCCCCTCCACACGGATCACACTAGCATTATCTGGAAATATAGGAGTCCCAGTAAAGCCAAATAGCTGAGAATTAGTAAAGAATTCACGAATTAATTTATTACTGCTGCCAAACTGCGAACGATGGCACTCATCAAAAATAAACACAATTCGTTCATCCCGTAACTCGGCTAAATCTTCTTTATATTCTACGTCATTAAGCGCCTTAGCTAGTTTTTGTAACGTAGTTACAATTACTTTATCCGCAGAGCTATCACTTAGCAGTCGGTCAACCAGCTTTTGGGTGTTACTGTTATGCTCAACACATCCAGCTTGAAACTTATTAAACTCTTCCCGAGTTTGTCGATCCAAATCCTTGCGATCTACTACAAACACGCATTTATAAATATCGGGATTACTTTTTAGTAATGTTGCGGTACGAAATGAAGTAAGCGTTTTACCGCTACCAGTAGTATGCCAAATATACCCATTGCCTGTATTTTGTTTAACCACGTCAACAATGGCTTCCACCGCATATATTTGATAAGGGCGCATCAACATGATTTGTTGTTCGCATTCGACCAACACCATATATTGGCTAATCATTTTTGCTAACTTACACTTTGGCAAAAAGCTTTCACTAAATTGATCTAATTGAGTTATTTTAGTATTACATTCATCGGCATAGGTATAAACGGGTAAGAAGTTTTCATTAACATCAAACTTAAAGTGCTTGGCATTATTATTCGCAAAATAATGCGTCTTGTTATAGTCAGATACGATAAAAATTTGCATAAAACACAACAAGGTGCTGGTATATCCGTTACCAGGATCTTCTTTATAAGCAAGGATTTGTTCTAGCGCCTTACGATAGCTAAATGGATAAGCTTTCAATTCAATTTGCGTAACTGGGATACCATTGATCAATAAAATTACATCATAACGCTGAAAACTATTGCGAGTATTAATCCGCAATTGATTGATGATTTCAAAGCTATTTTTACACCAGTCACGGGTATTGACTAAAGTGTAGTCAAGGGCGGTATTATCATCACAAATGAAAGTATTGCGACTGCGCAGCATTTTGGCATTTTTAAATACATCAGGACTAACTATTTCAAATAATAGCCGCTCAAACTCATGATCGCTTAAAGTCACGTGATTTAACTTACAAAATTTATCACGAAAATTATTGGTGAGCGTATCGTAATCACAGATATCTGGGCGATAAGTGTATTTCAACTCCTCCAATTTACGAATGAATTTATTTTCTATCATGTATTCAGCTGACATTTAGGTACCTAAAGCAATGAAAATAGTTTAATTTAGCCGTATTTTAACATATCCCAGATAAATAAATTCTAACCATAAATAAACTACAGCCACAGTTTAATTTATTCTGTAGCTGATTAAACACTAGATCTAGAATATTTAAATGATAATACACTAATTACCACAAGTACTCTGGTCAATATTTTTATTAACTTTCTTCCTGTTTACTAATGATTGCCTTATGATGATTAATCATTTTGCCATAAGGTAATATCACTAACGCAACCAGAATCAATGGCACAATCGTGGTAATTTGGAAGGCCTGAATTCCACCCAACCAATCAAATAACCCACCCAATAGCCTTGCAGCAACACTACCTGTTAAGGCACCAAAAATGGTAATCACCGTCATCACTAAAGTATGTTGAGCTTTGGGAAACGTGCTTAAAATTGTTGAATTTAAAATTGGCGAAGTTGGTGCAATAAATAATCCAATCAATGGAAACAGCAACGCTACTAACGGAACATCTGCCCAGCTATTAATCACGATTCCGCTGTCATGTTTTACTAGATTTAAAATTACAATTAAAAACAGCGCACCACAAGCGTAGAACAATAATAAAATTTTATCCCACCGCATATAATTAAGCAAGAAAATAATAATTACCCGCCCCAGAGCCATTGAGAGCAATAACAGGCTGGCTAATTGCACGCTATAACTACTTGGTAGATTAATTACGCCACGATAAAATGCTGGTAACCATGCGTTAATTCCTTGTTCAACTAAACCTGCAACAAATGCAATTACGATAAACGATAGAATTAACTTACTTTTAAATAAGTGTCCAAGATCTTTTAATTGCGCACTGATTTTTTTATCTTTCTCCGTTTTTAAGGCATCTTCATTTAATGGAGCCGCTAACCAAAGTACAACATTGAGCACGCCAAAAACTGCAAAAACCCAGAAAGCATTTAACCAGTTGATTTGGTGTAAGAAGAACGATAAAATCCACATTCCAACAACACTGGCCACCATCCAAGTAGTTTCAATAATTGCCACAAAAAAAGCATGATTTTTCTGTGAATTGGTTACCAATCCTACCGAAGAATACACCCCAATTTTTAAAAACACTAAAGCAAAACCAAGAAATACCAGATAGACCCTTAGAATCCAAAAGTAATTTAAAAATGGCATCGCCAAACACAACAGCGTCATTAGTGAGAGCATAATAATCATGGCACGTTTATAACCTAAATTTAACAAGACCGAAAACGCGACAAAAGATAAAAATATTTGGGTGATGTTTTGATAGCTTTCTAAAGCACCCGCCGAAGCATTGGAGACATGATAATAATTTACCGCTTGCAAGACAAAGGTTGAGAGCACACTGGTAAATAAACTTAAGGTAAAAAAAGTATAAATAATTGCCGTTTTGGTTAACCAATTAGCTTGCATAAGTTAAACTCCCTAAAATCTCCGTAATTGAAAAGGTTGCGCCACAGACAAATTCATCGGCCGCACCGTAATAAATTGTTAATGTTTCTCCATCTGGAGCAACAACATGTCCATTAGTGAAAACCACATGCCCAAAGAAGCCACACAATTCATACTCGGTACTTGGACGCATGATTGGCTGCTCACTTCGTGCTAGGACTTTAGATGGATCATTTAAATCGAGTAAAATTGCACCTAAGCAATATTGATGCTTCTCGTTGGCACCATGATAAATTTCTAACCAACCGCGCGCAGTTTTAATTGGCGCAGCGCCTGCACCGATACGGGCACTATCCCATGCACCTTTGCGGGTTTTGATTAAACATTTATGGTTTCCCCAATGTAGTCCATCGGGAGATTCCGCCAACCAAATATAATTACCACCTAGATCAACGCTACTTGGACGATGTAGTGCGTAATATTTGCCGGCAATTTTTTCACCAAACAGCGCACAATCTTTATTGTGGGGCGGTAAAATAATTCCATGTGAAATAAAGCTTTTCCAGTCCTTAGTCGTACGCAATGCAACACACACACCAGAATCTGAGACAGCCGTAAAAGTTAGATAATAGGTTCCATCCAAACAAGTTACGCGGCAATCTTCAATACCAAAAGTCTGGAGGCTACCCTCGCCAACTAAGCGCGGATAACCCACTGGTTCATAAAACTTAACCCCGTCATCACTACACAGTAAGCGTAGATGCGAGAGCGTAGTTAGATAATCGACACCACGGTAATTAATTACGCGCGGATCACTGAGATTTAATTCAGGATCATCCGCCGCAATTTGAATAATCTCCATCGCACCATCTGGGGTTAAAATTGGAAATGAAATTATACCAACTTGTTGTTGTGGGCGTTCAGCAACACGCACTAATAACCAGGTTTTGCCATCAAATTGAAAAACACCAGGGTTTAATAAGCAAGTTATTTCTAATTCTGCTAGAGAGGGAACTAAATCTCGTGGTGAAAGCAGTGGGTTCTGTGTAAATCTTTGAGCTAAATCGTTCATGAATTATCTTTCTGAAAATGGTAGTCAATGACTATATTGTTAACCAGTAATTTTGTTCCACTAATTGTTAAGTACCAATGCATAAATTTTACGGTAATTTAATGTTAAACTTATGGATATAAA
>CAYJAM010000272.1:0-4286 GCA_964367725.1 uncultured Sphingobacterium sp.
AACCGGCAAGCTCATCGCGGGTGTAAACACTACCTGTAGGGTTGTTTGGTGAAGAAAACATAAATAATTTTGTTTTCGGAGTGATTGCGGCCTCAAGTTCTTCCGGGGTAATCTTGAAATCACTTTCCAGTGTGGTATTGATGAATACAGATTCACCCTCTGCCAGCTTTACAAGCTCAGAATACGATACCCAATAGGGTGTAGGGATGATTACTTCATCTCCTGGATTTACTACACATAGAATTGCATTAGCAAGTGATTGTTTGGCACCTGTTGATACAACTATCTGGTCAAAATCATAATCCAGATTGTTTTCACGCTTAAGTTTTGCTGCAATTTCCTTACGCAATTCAGGATAGCCTGCAACCGGAGTGTAATAAGAAAAATTCTTGTCAATAGCCTCTTTGGCTGCTGCTTTAACAAAGTCCGGAGTGTAAAAGTCGGTTTCACCTAAACTCAGACTGATTACGTCTACTCCCTTTGCTGCTAATTCCCGGCCCATTTTTGCCATTTTAATCGTGGCAGACTCGGATAAGTTGTTAATTCGGTTTGATAATGTGCTCATAATTAACGCAAATATATGAACATGCCCAGCCAATGCAAAAATTAAAGATAAATGAAGCTTATATTTCGATAATTATAACAATTGCTCTGTTGTATTATATAAATTTGCTCATAAATAGGCTCTGCTTTGCAAACTCAAAAAAAAGTTATTTTAATATCCCTTGTCATCGGTGTTTTACTGATGCTTGCGAAGTTTACTGCCTACTTTATAACTTCATCCAATTCAATTCTAACTGATGCCGCCGAAAGTATAGTCAATATTCTGGCCGGCCTTTTTGCATTTTACAGTAGTTATGTAGCTGCCCAGCCCCGTGATTCCAATCATCCTTACGGACATGGGAAAGTTGAATTCTTTTCGGTATTCATTGAGGGAAGCCTCATCGTCATTGCCGGAATCCTGATAAGTTTTAAATCGGCCTATAATCTTTTTTATCCACATGAGATTAGCGATCTCATGGATGGAACATTAATCATAGCCGCTGCGGGATTGATCAATTATGGCTTAGGTTATTATCTGGTTGCGCAAAGCAAGAAGCTCAATTCACTGACATTGTATGCAGATGGAAAGCATTTACAAACTGACGCATATACAAGTGTTGGGATCGTTGCTGGATTAATTCTGATCTATATTACTGGTCTGACTTATCTTGACAGCATTCTTTCAATCCTGGTTGGTTTTTACATTATTTTCAGTGGATATAAACTCGTTCGCAAATCTGTCTCAGGATTAATGGATGAGTCGGATTTTGATACTGCAGATGAAATTATTACGATACTTAACGACCACCGTAAAGAATCATGGATTGATATGCATAATCTTCGAACTCAGCGATACGGGCCTGATCTGCATATCGACTGCCACATTACCTTACCATATTATTTTAACCTGAGTAAGGTTCATGAGGAAGTTTCAGAAGTAGATAAGTTGGTTAATCATAAAGCTAATTCAAATATGGAGTTTTTTATACATGCTGATCCATGCATGCCTGAATGTTGCCATTATTGCAGGATGCCTGCATGTGAAGTGAGAACAGAAGACAAGCGAGTTGATATACTTTGGACAACCGAAAATGTAACCAGAAATCAAAAACATTTTACGAAGGATGTATAATTTTAATGTTCGTGTTTATGGCTTACTGATCAATGATCAGAATCAGATTTTACTAAGTGATGAAGAGGAATACGGGTTCAGGTTCTGTAAGTTTCCTGGAGGCGGACTTGAGTATGGTGAAGGTTTGATTGATGCCTTGAAGAGAGAGTTTATTGAAGAGTGTAATGTTGATGTTGATGTAGTCGGGCATTTTTATACGACCGACTTTTTTATTCAGTCGGCATTTAATGACAGCCAGGTAATCAGTGTATATTATATAGTTAATCCGATTTCTGAATTGCAACTTGACTTTCGGGATGCCCCATTTGATTTTGATAAGGAAGGGGATCTTTTGCAGGCATTCAGATGGAAGGATCTGAATGAAATTGGTATACAGGATGTTACTTTTCCAACCGACCAAAGAGTTGTAGAATTATTGAAAGAGAAATGGTCCAAAAATCTTTAGTTGAACGCGACAGGGACCTGATCTGGCATCCCTATACTCAAATGCAAAATGCTGCTCCCCCGATACCCATCGTCAGGGGAGAGGGTGTATATCTTTTTACAGAGGATGGCAAAAAGTATATTGATGCCATTTCATCCTGGTGGGTTAATATTCATGGACATTCACACCCTTACATCGCACAGAAAGTTGCCGAGCAGCTACTCCGTCTTGAGCATGTGATCTTCGCAGGATTTACACACCCCGGGGCAATTGAACTTGCTGAGCGTCTCATAGACATTCTACCATCGGGACAGTCGAAAGTTTTTTATTCCGATAATGGTTCAACAGCTGTTGAAGTGGCCTTGAAAATGTGTTTTCAGTACCGCTCTAATCTTGGGGATCCAAGAACCAAAGTTCTGGCCTTTAATAACTCTTATCACGGAGATACATTCGGTGCAATGGCGGTCAGTTCCAGAAGTGCCTTCACTCAGCCATTTGAAAAATTATTATTTGAAGTTGAATTCATCGATGTACCTGATGCCGGAAATATTGAAGAGCTTAAAGGATATATTTCAGAGGTTGCTTCTGATCTTGCTGCATTTATTTTTGAACCCCTTATACAGGGTGCTGGAGGAATGCAAATGTATAAACCCCAATATCTTGACGAGCTGATCCTGCATTGTAAGAAAAATGGAATTTTAACCATTGCTGATGAAGTGATGACCGGCTTTGGCCGCACCGGAAAGCTGTTTGCATCTGATCATCTATCAGAACAGGCTGATCTGATGTGTTTCTCAAAAGGCTTGACAGGTGGAACTATGGCCCTGGGATTAACTACATGTACTGAAGAAATATATAATGCATTCCTATCTGATGATAAACTAAAGACTTTATTTCATGGGCATTCATTTACCGCTAACCCGGTTGCGTGCTCAGCTGCACTGGCCAGTCTTGATCTTCTGCTAAATAAGGAAACAATTAATAATATTGAAAGGATTACTCAAAGCCATCATGAATTCCGGAATAAAATAAAAGATCATCCAAAACTTAAAAATATCAGGCAAACAGGTACTATTCTTGCCCTGGAATGGGAAAGCACAGGTGAAACTTCCTATTTTAATAATTTACGGGATAAGCTGTATAACTTTTTTCTGGATCAGGGTATTATCCTTCGTCCACTTGGTAATATTTTATATGTGCTACCACCTTACTGTATTAGTTCAGAACAACTTAACTATGTTTATTTAAAAATTGAAGAGGCATTAGAGCGATTTTGAGCCAACCGCACATTTTAAATAGATTGGTTTAATGAGATATAGCTTTTTTAATATTCCAGGTATTGTCTGAAAACTTCCTGCATATATGCTTTTCCATTACTGCTAAGAATTGAATCAACATTTGCGCTTGATTGATTTTTTCTTAGAATAATATTCTTTCCAATGTTATCAAAAGAAACAATCTGCTCATTATTTGCAAAACCAAATCCATTATCCCAGTTAAAGAAGGCAAAACCAGCGGTGCCAGGATTCAGCAGATCCTTACTCCAGACAAAGCGTTTTGGGTCAATTTTTAATTGATTCAACAAAGTTGCGGCAAGATCTGTTTGGTTTCCAATTTTATTGATCCTGGTTCCTTTGAATTCCGGCTTAATTACCTCCCCAAAAAAAAGAAGTGGAATCCGGTAACGTTCAGGATCATGTTCCGTCAGATTGCCCGGAATACGGTGTCCATGGTCAGCAATAACCACAAAAAGTGTGTTTTTATACCAGCTTTTTTGTTTTGCCTCATTGATATAAGCACCTAAACAGGAATCAGTATAAAATGTCGTGCTTCTGAATTTGGAGTCAACATCATCACCCTTGAAATGAGGCTCTACAGGCAGTTCAAATGGTTCGTGGTTGGTTAAAGTAAGAATTGTAGAGAAAAAGGGTTGCTTAGCATTATCCAGATCGGCTACGTTTTTTGAGAAAACTTTATCATCGTAAGTGCCCCATTTTGAATTCATGTCTCTTACATCAAATGAATGCTGATCCACCATTTTTTGAAATCCATGACTCAATATGTAAGATTTCATATTAAAGAATTCACTCTCCCCTCCATAGTAAAAAGAGCTGGAATAACCATTTTGGATCAGGTCCTGCGAAATTGACGGCAGCCTTTCTTGTTTGTCATTCTGTTTCATAATGC
>CAYJAM010000273.1:0-3516 GCA_964367725.1 uncultured Sphingobacterium sp.
CTCTTTAAGAAAAGAAACGCAGTAATTGTGAATGGTGGTAAAATTATTCCGGATAGCTTGATTAAAAACTATACACTACCCAAATAAAAATAGGCTTACTCTTTATTTGCTGAATACTCTTCAAGAATATTTGTTATGAGTGGCCGGTAATAATTCCAGAAAAAACTATGTCTTTCCATTGGATCTCTGTCATCATAGAACATCCATTTAAAATAACTAATTCCTTTAAAATATGAGGAGTTGATAGAGACAGGATTATCACAAAAATCTCCGGAAAAGTAATAAAAGATGTAATCCCCGCCTTTATGAAAGGTTATGGCAGGAAAAACAGGAGGAATTCCCTGTCTTTTAAGTTCTGCCAATCCACGATCATTCATGCTGATCTTAAAATTTGCTGCTGATTGATTGACCTTTGGATCGTATTCAATAACATCAAACCAAAATGGATATTTAATATCTGGAGGTAAACCAAATTCTCTCTGCCCCTGTAAACTGGTTTGAATATGTGGCATCGGGTTGTTCAGATGAACTCCCTCTTCGAGTATAAGCACTCTGTCATTATTGCTCACGAAGGCAATTCCCGATTTTTTGAATGGCCATTGGTTTTGGTGCTGCTTTTTGTAATTGTTGATCAGCCAGCGAGGAAGTTCCATGTTTACCGAAGTGTCAAGACTCTCAAAATGCCTCGCTGTCCATCCTGTCCATTTGATGGCAAACTCATTTTCAAAGCCTGCTCTGGCAGCTGAATCGGTGGGGTCACCAATGGTGTTAAATTCAGCAATGACCATTTTTTTCTTGTCTTTCATTAATTGGGCTAAAGCAACATCATTCTTACTCAAACCGCCATAAAGCATTCCAGATCGTTCATTAATGTTTTTTTTCTGAAACCACTCATTATTATAGATTCCATAGGTATCGGTGAAATAAACGAGATCGGCATCAATACTCAATTGCTTGATCTGTTTTTCGGAAAATCTTTCAAGACCTTTGAGTTTAAATTTTTCATCCTCAAGAGGGAAAAATCCAAAGTAATCATGATCAATGGCATATGATTTTTTGCTGGTTTTGGTATATCGCTCCTGATTCAGGATCCAGTACAGCGAGCTATGCTCTTGTCCCGCCGTTGTTAATACTGTTTTATCTATGATTGCAGCTACCAGTTTGGTTTTAGGTGTAAAAAACCAAAGCAACCACATGATAAGGGGGCTGAAACAAATCAGAATGATGAGGTATAGAAATTTTCTGATCATGTTAGAATTGTTTCATAAATCCAATTCCTAATTCTACCTGATTTCCCCTTGTGTCCTTGATATATTCCTGATTTTCGAGAGAGGCTTTAAAGGACAGGATATTTGTTGTTTTAATACTTTTGCGATATCCCAGAGAAATATTATTAGATTTCAGTTTATAGGTATTACCATTATTGTAAAGGAGGTTATTTCTTGGATTATCGGGTGAAAGCCCTGTGCCGATTCCAAAACTCAGATAATCATTGGCTCCTCCAAAATAATAGCGTGTGCTGAATGCTACCGACTGTGAGATTGAATTATTTGATGGAGTAAGGAATGTTCTCAGATTAAACCAAAAGCTTTTATAGTATTTGCCAATGGAGCCTGTGTAGATCCAGGTCTGGTCGCTGAAACTTAGCACCCTGAAGCCTGCCTCGGCCTCGAAAGCTGAAGGCAGATTAGCATACAATGAAAATCCAGCACGGTATTCAGGAAATACCCCAACATCACCGGAATATCCTCCGCTTACATAGGCATAAAAAGTCTTGGAAATTCTCGGGTAAAAATCCAGTTCAAACTGTGTTCCGTTTGTCCTAAATCGATTAGCAAAATTTACTCTTGCGGTTAGAGATCCAATTCCGGTTTGCCTGCTGTAATCAATACTTCCTAAATGCCAGGGATCATCAAATTGTTTATCAAAATAAACATAGTCATAGCTAAAGCCAATTTTGTTTTTGGAGCCTATATTGGCAATCGAACCTGCCAGAGCGCGTGCTTCAGTAAAATTAGGGTTTAGTTTGAGAAGATGTCTTAAAGTGATATTCGCCTCCTCAAATTTACGCAGATCCAAAAATATTTTCGCTCCGAGCAAAAGCAGGCTCTCAGATTGTTCATTGTATTTTAATCCCTCAGAAACAATTTTAAATGCCTCCTCAGAATTATTGTTCCAGTATTCCAGTGAACCATAGGCAAGGTAGAGATCTTCATAGCCTTTATTTTTTTCGAGAACTTTTTTGAATTCAATTCTTGCACTATCAGGTTTGTCAGTCCATGTGTACAAACGGCCTAAAAATATTCTGATATCTGCATAATCCGGACTCTGCTTTAAGGCCTGTTTAGTTAATGCTATTGCTTTTGTATAATTCTTGTCGTCGAAAGCGAGTTTTCTGGCCTTTATGAAAAGCTCATCTGAACTTTCGGTTTCCTGTGCTGAAATTTGGATCGTAATCAGAAAAAATAAAGCGAAGAAACAGATTAGCCCCCTAAGAATCAGAGAATAATTAATTTTTAAATATGGAGTTTGTTTTGCCGGACAAAATTCTAATTTACTACGCTCCATCAGATATAAATGTTAAAATTTAGGTAATGTTTATTCGCGGCTGCACTATGATTCAGTATTTGCAATTTATGAAAATTCAGGCAATTTTATCCGCTGGAAATTTGATATGATTTATTTGTATTAGGGTTTTTATCTCACCAAAAGCATGGTCCTGATCTGTTGAATGGCATTATTCTGTAATCTCGCATAATATACACCCGGCAAATATCCTTCATTTTCGAAGGTAACCTTATGGTTTCCAGCGCCAATTTCCATATCTACCAGAGTTTTAATCAGTTTTCCTTCAGTATTAAATACCTGGATTAATGTATGTCCGCCAAAGCTCTCATAGGATATTGTAGTTGAGGTTTGGAATGGATTCGGGTAATTGCTGATCAGATTTTTTCCTGCATTTATATTGATAATCTCAGGGCTGGTTGACATGCATGGCGCTGATTTTTTAATCACATTAATGTTCTGAAAATTTTTCAGCATCACGTTCTCAAGTGTACTCTCCGGGACGCAGAACCATTGCTGCAGGATGGAAGCATAGATTGATCTGAAATCATACTGCATTGGAACATTATCTCCTGTATTGGTAATTAATGGAATTGTCGGACTTTTCCCGATAACGTCATTCTGTGCATAATGTCCAAATACAAAAAGTGGAGCAGCTGCACCATGATCTGTACCACCGCTACCATTTGATTTGATGCGCCTTCCGAATTCGGAGAAAGTCATTCCGATGACCCGTTTCTGTGCACCCAGAAAGTCAAGATCATCCATAAAGGCTTTTATTCCTTCTGAGACTTTTTGAAGGAGGTTTGCGTGATTGCCGGTTTCCTTTGCTGTTGCATTTACCTGTTGAGCATGTGTATCAAAACCTCCCAGACTAACCATATAGATTCTGGTTTTTAATCCACCTCCAATTAATCTGGCAACAATTTTTAACTGATCAGCAAGGCTGTT
>CAYJAM010000273.1:3526-4274 GCA_964367725.1 uncultured Sphingobacterium sp.
GATATCCTGCAAATTGCTTTGTCACTTTTGCAGCAGCAGATTTTATCACATTACCATATTGTTGCGTTTGTTGAGCAATCTGCCGGATATAAGTCAATTCCCTGCCACCGCGGGTATTTGGTGCACTGCCTTGTATACCATTGATCAGGTTGTAAAAATTAACAGGGTCTGAAATAGCCATACCCATATTTACTGCCGGACCTTGCATGGCGGGTGAAACAAATGAACCGATTTGAATGGCCAGAGGATCTGGCATAACTGTATTCGGGTATCCCATCGGATAATTGGTGTACTCTTCATTCAGATAGCGACCAGCCCAGCCTGAATTTATAGTCTGATTGGAATCAGAAGCACTGAGCCAGATATCTGTTGCCCTGAAATGGGAGAAGTTTGGCTGCGGATAACCAACAGATTGGATGATCTGAAGCTTTTCCTGGTTAAAGAGCGTCTGCAGTCCGGTCATAGAGGGGTGCAACCCTGTAAAACTGGTTCCGTTTAGTTTTAGTATCTTATTTTTTGGAAGAATGATATTTGAACGGGCAATGGCCAGATTATCATATTGGTCTATAGGAATAACCATATTTAGCCCATCGTTACCACCGTTTAGCTGAATTATTACTAATACATGATCAGTTTCTGTTGGAGCTTGTGTGAGTGCCGATACCAGGGGGGATTCGGCAAAAGCTTTAAATGTGAAGCCATTAATCAGTGCCGGGAATACTATTCCAGCAGGTGCCGTACTTCGTAT
>CAYJAM010000274.1:0-4262 GCA_964367725.1 uncultured Sphingobacterium sp.
ATAATAGCATCAATAGATTGAACTCATTTAGCGAATTAGAAAAGGATAGAATTGTGGAAATGGCCTGGGAAGACCGGACTACTTTTGATGCCATAAAAGTACAGTTCGGCATTAATCAGGGCGAAGTTGAAAAACTAATGCGCAAAGAACTCAAAAGTTCCAGCTTTAAACGCTGGCGTAAAAGAGTTTCATCGGGAGTGGGTGTAAAACATGAGTTTAAAGCTAACCCGGACATGCTGCGATTTAAATGTTCAAGACAAACGACAATCAGCATGAATAAAATATCCAAAAAATAATTTTCATCACATAATTTGGCTTCAGGAACCTACGAATCACCCTAATACACCCGGACCAGAAATTGAAAACCAGTCCCCAAAAGCCACTGATTTGAAATCTTAAGGATGAAAAAAAGCGAACTGCCACAAAAAATTTGTCTTGTTTGCAAACTACCCTTTGTCTGGCGCAAGAAATGGGAAAAGAATTGGAATGAGGTAAAATATTGCAGTGAAAAATGCAGAAAAAATAAAAATCCAAAGAATGATAATCCTTAAGCTCATTTTCCCGAATCAATTATTTTAATTATGGCAGTAGTATCAGCAGGAGTTTTGATTTAATCATTCATGAAAGCATAAAGACTGATTCTGATGATAAAGCCTAATTTAAGCCTATGAAGTCCTGATTATTTTTAGGAGCGATTTTTATTTGCACTGAAGAAATGCTATTATTCCTATAATAATATTAATCCTATTAATCCTAATCCCCCCAATTATAATCCCTAAACCTTATCTTTAATCAAACTCCCATCCATAATTAATCCATGAAAATTCTGCTTACCGGTGTAACCGGATATATTGCGCAAAGATTATTACCTGTTTTATTGGAAGAAGGTCATGAAGTAGTTTGTTGTGTAAGGGATAAAAACCGATTTAACAGGAAAAACTATTCAGATTTCAACCTTAAGGTAATAGAAGCAGATTTTTTAAATAAGTCAAGTCTACAGGAAATTCCAATTGATATAGACATAGCATATTACCTGATCCATTCCATGTCTACCCAAAGTGGAGACTTCGAAAATATGGAGGAGCTTTGTGCCGAAAATTTTAAAGATCGGATTGAGCAAACAAATGCCAAACAGGTTATATACCTCAGTGGAATAGGCAATGCGGATGAGTTATCTAAACATTTGACATCACGTAAAAACGTAGAAACGATTTTGACGGATTCCAAATTTGCACTAACTACCCTAAAGGCAGGCATTATAGTTGGTTCAGGCAGTGCTTCATTTGAAATCATTCGCGATTTGGTAGAGAAGTTACCATTTATGATTACCCCCCGCTGGTTGAAAACAAGATGTCAGCCAATCGCAATCCGCAATGTAGTCGATTTTTTAAAGGGTGTTATTGGCAAATCCGAAACTTATAATAAGAGCTATGATATTGGCGGACCGGACATTTTAACTTATAAAGAAATGCTGCTGCACTTTGCGAAGATCCGTGGACTAAAACGACGAATATTGATTGTCCCGGTAATGACCCCGAAAATTTCTTCCTACTGGCTTTATTTCGTAACGGCTACATCCTATGCTCTGGCAAAGAATCTGGTAAATAGTATGAAGGTTGAAGTAATTTGTAAACCTAATAACCTGGCAAAAATGCTGGATATAAAACTAATTGATTTTGATACATCCATTAAACTCGCTTTTGACAAAATAGAACAAAACCAGGTGCTTTCAAGCTGGAAGGATGCACAAACAAGTGATATTTTCAGAGAAGGATTTTCAAAATTCATTGAGGTTCCGGTAAATGGTTGCTTTAAAGACATTCGCAAATTAAAGGTTAAAAACACCTATGCATCCCTGGAAAAAATCTGGTCGATTGGTGGTAAAAATGGCTGGTATTATGGTAACTGGCTCTGGGAAATCCGGGGATTTCTTGACCAGCTATCCGGAGGGGTGGGGATGCGCAGAGGCAGAAAAAGTGATTCAGAAATAGTTTCGGGTGATGCCCTTGATTTCTGGAGGGTATTACTTGCAGATAAGGACGAAAAGCGACTGTTATTGTATGCAGAAATGAAATTACCCGGCGAGGCATGGCTGGAATTTAAAATTGACGAAAATGATATCCTAACCCAAACTGCTACTTTCAGACCCCTGGGCGTTCTGGGTCGGCTTTACTGGTATGCAGTCCTTCCATTTCATGGCTTTATATTTAATGGAATGATCAAAAAAATTGCCGGATAAACCAATTGAAAGCAAAGCTCCGTCACAAAAAGCGTGGACCTCTGGCGCAAAATCAGCTCCAAAATTTTAACAACAACAATAAATTTGTTAAAACATTAATTTTAAATTAATTATTTTATTTATAGGGGTAAAAAATCAAGATCAGTGGAGTAGCAAATTTTATATTTTTACTTTATGTATCCCGACATCGGCAAAAAATACGATAAAATTGCGAAGTGGTGGCATGAGAATCATGTCAATAGCTCGTATGGTTTAGAACAGATTGAAGGGGCTATCCGTTATTGTCAGCATAAAGACTATGCCCTTGATGTGGGTTGCGGAAGCGGTGGCAGGATAATCCGCAAATTAATACAGGAAAATTTTACTGTGTACGGTATTGATGCATCAGCAGAGATGATTGCAATTGCACAATCACAGCACACGGAATGCAATTTTGAGCATGCTAATATCATCGATTGGGAGAGCGATCAGCAATTTGACCTGATCATTGCCTGGGACAGTATATTTCATTTACCTATGGAAATGCAAAGACCTGTAATTTCTAAACTTTGCAGGATGCTCAAAAATTCCGGAATACTGATCTACACTTTTGGGGATGCTATTGATGAACATGAAAGTGAATGGCATGGAGACCAGTTCCCATACAGTAGTATCGGAATAAGCGGGAACCTAAAGGCAATTATGGAATCAGGCTGCGAATGTATTCATCTTGAGCTTGATCAATATCCTGAAAACCATGTTTATATTATTGCTCAAAAGAGATGAAAACACAAATTACAGGGATTATCATTCTGCTGATACTTGCATCCTGTGCAGAGAAAAAACAAAGGGATCAAAAGTCTGTCGCTGAACTCTTTCCTCCAATACCGATTACAGAATGGGAAAAAACTCCTGCAGTAAATGGCCGTCTTCCAACTATGGAAGAGATTGATAAGGGTGCCGCTCTCCTTTATTATCCAAACCCCGGTAAGGATGTAAAAGCTTTTAATATGAAATTACCTAAACTCGCCTATTACTCCTACCCTAAAAGCGGGAAAAAAGAACTTGTGGTTGTTATTCAAATTGTTCAAAGCAAACTGGATACCATGGTAGCTTACAGGCCACTCACAGGATTGAACGGGGCTTCCGTTTTTACTCATTTTCAATTTCTTACTGATGAAGAGGTCAAAGAGCTAATGGTGAAATCTAAATAGAACAGCACGACCCATAATCAGCCTTAATAGCTGTTTTATCTAATACTATCAGATAGTCTCTGTATTTATTTCATCTTAATTTATTTTCATTCCAGGAAAATAAATTAACTCGAAATAAGAAATAATTTCAGTAAAATTTGGAAATATTAAATACAATCTGCAGTTTTAATGAGCAGTTGACAAATACTATGGTAATACTATAGTAATCAGGGAGCTAGCGATTGATTTCGACTCCTTTTGCTCATCCTTAAAATGGTTTTAACGCTCTCAAATGTTAAAACGATTTATAGAAATTCGCTCTGTTCGACACAAGCGAATCATTAAATTAAATATTTTATTAAACCATCCGGTTTTATGGAGCTTGTTATTTAAACCATATACAAGCTGGTTGAATAAAATCAAACAATATTTTTGGAATAAATTTGGTTTGGGAAAGTGAAGAGATAATTTATAAAAAATTAAACTCAAAAATTATGGCCTGGACTCCCCTTTCCAGTAGATTATCAACTCTTCCACTAGTTCTTGCCGGACCAATAGTCAGGAAAACAACATCCACGTCTGTTTCTGTTTGGATAGCTGTTAAAACTGCCCAAGTATCTCTAAGTCTTAAAATTAAAGACCAAAGTCTGAACATATTAGGTACAGCGACCGTGTCTACCAAATCCTTTGGTAAAAATCTTCATATTGCGGTGGTGACAGTTTCAGGGCTCAATTTACGTCCAGACATTATTTACCTGTATGATATGGGTTTCGATGGCAGTTTAAGTTTTTCTTCAAGCGGTGTATTAACAAGCGGAGCAAATGGTATCTCTAAAATTACTTACGGTTCT